>JANNLP010000363.1:0-3510 GCA_031396905.1 Gemmataceae bacterium | reverse complement strand
TTGAGTTGAACTCCGTTGAGTCAACCCATTTGTCGCTGATGGCGAGGGGGAAGGTGGTGAGTTCGTTTAAGCGACAATAACGCCGGATCGTGTTGTCCCGCGGCATCGCCTTTCAACAGACACCAACTCATCCGGGAATTTCGCTGACTCTACAGATGGACAACCGATTCCGGCGCATGGTCATCCAACTGCTGAATCAACTCGATCCACGGACCTCTCTGTCATGACGCCGATGAACGGACTGGATCCAAGCCCGCCCATTTTGCGTCAATCATCGGCTCCGGAGGCCGATATACACAATTGTACACTACGATTCAAGAAAGGCAAGCGCGGTAGCAAGAAAATTCCACACCCGCCGCGAGTCGGCGAGCGTCGCAGCGTAAGCGCGACGTGGTTTCGGTTTTCTATCGCAGACAGACTCCACGTCGAGCTTACGCATCGACGCTCGCCAGGAGTTACGCTTCGACGCTCGCCTTTTGTGGAACGCCAAAGCACAAACCCGTGGCGGGAGACCAGGTGATTAGCGGGTCGGGTTGCTCGTAAAGTACATAATTCACTGTCGCGGCTACCGCCCTTTTGTCGTCCAACTCGCGTTTCGAGCCACTGGCGGTCCACCATGTCTTTGACATTGGTTCGCCAAACTGGCTGCTGAGCTTTTGCGTGCCCCAACTCTTGAAGTCGCCGAGTATCTTCGCCGGGTCGGGATCGCCCGGCACGCCGACCACGATGTGGAAGTGATTGAACATAATGGCGACGGCTTGAAGTTCCCACTTCCGGTGCTTTGCTGTTTCCTGGAACTGTGGAAGCAATGATTCGGCGTGCGCTGTCGTTAGTTCAACCGGCGGCCCTTTCATCAAAGTGCGCGACTCGCGTTCGAGTCCTGACATGTCTGCATCGTAAGGCGTATCAGGCTGATCGTGCTCCACGCGTCGTTTGTCAATTGAGTCGTCGGGCCGATGTTCCCAGACCCGCCCCACAAATCCGCGTGCATCCCCCGGCAACCAGTTGCCATAACAAGTGTTGGTCAGGAACCAGTAACGATCCATGACAAGACTCCGGCGAATTGGCGAGCGTCGATGCGTAAGCACGACGTGGTTTTGGTTTTTCCGATTTGGTTTTTGTATTCTCCGGTCGGCTAGACTCCGCGTCGGGCTTACGCCCCGACGCTCGCCTAAGACGTGCGCGGCCGCCTATAATCTAGCCCTACGCCTACTTGCGGAACGCCTTTATGCCCATCTCGTGGAATGAGATTCGACACAATGCCGTCGCCTTTTCCAAGGAGTGGGC
The DNA here is from genome assembly GCA_031396905.1 of Gemmataceae bacterium. GTDB lineage: Bacteria > Planctomycetota > Planctomycetia > Gemmatales > Gemmataceae > JAIBBI01. The sequence continues at coordinate 2,223 of JANNLP010000363.1, read as the reverse complement.
GGGCGACCGTACACTCAGTCGCGAGCGAGAGATGTTAATAACACGCAGGAAGAATCGGGCGGCAACACTGTGAAGATTCCGAATATCGCCGACCGTGAGAGCACGTCAGCCCCGACGCTGGCTGAGGCGACCGCTGCCTTTGACGAAATAGATGCAGCTTTGAAGGCGTTTGAATTGTGTCCTGGAGAGATTACGCTACCTTTGGTAAGTGGGTACGGCGCAACCGTTGGCAGCATAGCCACTCTTTTGCGTGAGGCCGCCGGTTCTGTTGAAGCAAAGAAGGGAATGGCCCTATTGGTTGGGGATGGCGACCTTGACACAGTAGCGGCCAACTTGCGGGAATGTGCAGCGCGACTAGAAGCGCTCGGCATTCTTGCGCGAGATGCATTGGCAGCCGCCGAGAACGACTTAAGTAAGGCGATACGTAGCGTCAAAGCAATTCAATCAGCAATCCCCAAACTTGCAAGCGTAGGAAAGACGTTTGCCAATTCAGTTAAGCGTTATCAAAAAGCACGACGGGAATACATGAGTGCTGTCCGAGCAGTGACCCAATCGAACGTCAACTTCGGTGGCGACTTTTCGGAAGAGATATTGGGGCCGGACTTGGCGAAGTAACGCGACTGGTGACACCGTTGCGGTTGGGCGCTACGACGGAGAGTCTTCCTCACTTGTAATGCCATCCTCTAACATGGCTAGTCGCTAACATGCCATTGCCGAGCCGAAGAGGTGGCGGATGGCGCACTGCGCGGTGGGAACTCATCGATATGGCTGCTCATTATGCGTTCTTTCGTGATTCTACGGGCAGGCCAGCAACGCGTGCGAACGGGAAATACGTGCCCACTTCTTTGCTCGCGGACATGGGAGCATCATCGGTCCTTCAGGACGAAGGGCGCATCGGTTGGACAGGTTGGGGACGACGACACGATGCGCTCTTGAGTGCATTCGTAATTCTCGACGCCGACGGTGTGGAACTGAATGATTGGGACACCCGATCCACCATTTGGAGGGCGCTCGAAGATGTAGCGAAAAAGGCAGTCGGCAAGCCGCTAGATGCAAACGAGGTGATCATGGCTGCGGATAGGCGCGCGGCTGAGTTCTACCGCCAGACTTCCAAGAAGTATGTCCTGGTGACGTCGCTGTCAATCAAGACGTTTCCCGCGAACAAAATCCGCATACACGGCTGCGAAATCACTCCGATTGCGCGGCGCGAACCGCGCTACCCATTGCCGGAAGTGCTGCAATCTGCGCAGCATCGCAACCACTTTATGGAACACCTAAAGAACAGCCGTTACCATTTGATTAAGGTCGTCTGTTCGGGGAGGACAATCTACGAGGCAGTTGAGAATGCTCTAAACGGCCTAAACCTCCTCCGAGCAATTTGGTCGTTTAGCGCGACTCTCGGTTCAGAAAAGCTCTGGGCGAGCAACGGTCCGCGCAAGCCCATAGGCGTTATCCATACTGGCGCGGTGTATACTCTGCACAATCCCGATGGGAGTGCCGCGAACGAGGATATTTACTGGTTTGACCCGGAATACACCCGTGACCAAGAACTTTTCCGAGACGAAGGAAAGTGGAATAAGCTCGAAAAGGACAGGCGTTGGGCCATGCGTCGGATTTCCTTGTTGCCATACAGGCGAGAGGCTGAAGACATCCTAATAAGGTACATTGCTGCCCTTGACCAACCAAATCCCAACGTGGCATTCTTGCAGCTTTGGGGCATTTTGGAAAAGATCACAAACACCATCGGCGGAAAATATGACGAAACAATCGACCGCGCTTGTTGGGTTTTCTCGAAAGCGAATAACCATCGAAAAGTAATGAAGGAAACACTTGACTCGTTGCGCCACCACCGCAATCGCTATGTTCACTCCGGGCGTGCGGGGTCGGGCAGCGAAATGATCACATACAAGATCAAATCGTTTGTTGATCCTCACATCGCACGCCTTTTGACTAACACCTTTCGAATTAGGAACTTACAAGAGTACGGCGAGTTTCTTGGCTATCCAACCGACATTGAAGCGCTTCGAAAGATGCGTAATTGGACGGCAAATGCGCTTCGCGCAGCCATCGAAGACGATAAGGAAGTGCTGTAGTGGGGTTTCTGAATTGAGCCCGCAGCGCGAGCAAGGTGTTGGCCTGGGCGGATGCGGTGGGATTGTGAAATACGTTGCCTTGCTTGGGCGGCGAACGCAGTACCTGTCGTTGCCTCGCTGCGCTTCGGCC
>JANNLP010000357.1:0-2387 GCA_031396905.1 Gemmataceae bacterium | reverse complement strand
GATCAGATCAACCCCAATGGCCGGGACGCCGCGATTGGAGATTACTTCCGAGCCACCGGCACGTTCATGCCGGGCGGTGAAACTCCGGTCAAGACGTTTCGCTGCCCGAGTTCACAATTGCCGAAAGTCGTTCCACCCGAGTGGCGGATTCCCGGCGCCGGCGTCGTCCCGTCCCCGGGCCTGATGATTGGCTACGCGGTCAACGACTACAAGGGTAACGGCGGCGGATGCCACGCCGAAGATGACGGCGTGATTGGCAAGCGGGCCGAGATAACTTGGGTTCGTTTCGCCACAATCACCGACGGACTGAGCAACATGGCCCTGCTGGGCGAATCGTCGTACATCACGGGCAACAACACGACCGCTCCCACCGTCAGCGAAGATTGGCCAATCTGGATTGGCGCCCCAAACACCGATGAATCGATCCGCTACGAAGGACGGACAGGCGCGCCAATCAATTGCCAATGCACAATCACGACGATGGTCGTGGCGATCAATGATGACTGCGCGTTCAGTTGGCATCCCAGCGGCGGCCAGTTCGCCTTCTGCGACGGCTCGGTGAAGTTCGTCAGCCAAAATGTCTCTGGAAAGACCTGGTGCGACCTGCACTCCAAGAATGACGGAAACCCGATTGGCGAGTATTGAAACTTGCAGCGCGGAGTAGGTAGCTACCCAATCGGCGTGTCTTGGCGCTTCTCCGCCAATTCAAATGCAAACTATCGACTTTGAGTAGCCGCATCGGTATGCTCTTGGACGGTGCCGTGTGAGCGAGCAGGGCAAACAATCGTCGCGCGAAGCGCTCCGACTGTGCTGTGCGAAATCAGTTCCACCCTTCGGTCGATTTAGGGGGTCACCGCAATGGCTAGTGCAAATGTTCGCTGTCGCGGCTTCACGCTCGTGGAGTTGCTGGTCGTGATCGCCATCATCGGCGTGCTGGTGGCGCTGCTCTTGCCGGCTGTACAGTCGGCCCGCGAGGCGGCGCGGAGACAAACCTGCTTGAACAATCTCAAGCAGCAAGCCTTGGCCTTGCACAACTATCATGACACCTTTCAAATCCTGCCCATCGGTCTGTTAGGCGCGGCGCCGGGTTTGTCACCTGTTGACGATGGATTTGGGTGGGCAACTTTTATTTTGCCGTTTATTGAGCAGAAAGCCCTCTACGATCAGCTCAATCCCAACGGTCGGGCTGGCGCTATCGGCGATTACTTTCGAGCCAACAACGTGCCAATGCCAGGGGGCGAAACACCAATTAAGGCATATCGCTGCCCTTCTTCTCAACTGCCTAAAGTAGTGCCGGCCCTCTGGCAGCTTCCCGGCGCCGGCAGCTATCCGCCGTCGAACGCAATGATGACGGGCTACGCCGTTAACGACTATAAGGGCGCCGGGGGTAGTTGTTACCGCGATGACGACGGCACGCTTGGGAAACGGGCGGAGCTCCCTTGGACTCGATTCGCCGAAATCACCGACGGACTAAGCACGATGCTCCTGACCGGCGAGTCCTCTTATGTGACCGGGAACAGCACAACAGCCCCAACGGTGGTGGAAGACTGGCCGATCTGGATTGGCGGGCCGAACACCGATGAATCAATTCGCTTCAATGGCCGAACCAATGCTCCGATCAACTGCCAATGCACAGTGACAACGATGGTCCGAGCGATCAACGACGACTGTGCATTCAGTTGGCATCCGGGAGGGGCACAATTCTCGTTTTGCGACGGGTCGGTGCGGTTCATCAGTCAGAACATCTCCGCGACCATATGGTGCAACCTGAATTCGAGGAATGATGGAAATCCGATCGGCGATTTCTAGGCCACTCGTGGACGTTCGGCTGGAGGCTGATGGGAATCGTGACGCCTAAATTCGAGTTAAGTGCCTCATGATGCGAGTAGGATCTGCCATGCGCGCGCTATGTCTCGGAGCGATGGTCGTGTTATCCGTCCTGATAGCAGGCTGCGGTTCTGGCGGAGACTTCCCCACGGCAATAGCGACCGGCCGCGTCGTCTGCGAAGGGCAGCCCGTGCCGCACGTCATGGTATTCTTCGAGCCGATGCAAACGGGCAAGTCGGGTCTGGTGGGTAAACAGGGCTTCGCCATCGCCGAGGCTGACGGAACGTTCGCCATTTCGACGTACGGCACCAAGGACGGTGCCGTGGTCGGACACCATCGGGTCCGCGTCGGTCCACCGCATCCTGAAGATCACAAGGGCTACAAATGCGCCTGCGTCCTCAATTCGGAAATTGATGTCATGGAAGTCGATATCAAAAAAGGCAAAAACGAGTTTGAGCTGGTTCTGAAAAAGAAAACCGGCCGCGAGCCCGCGCCTCGCAAAGATGATTAACGAGAAGTACGCTTTGTCTTAACAGCCGGGAGCAAACTTGCTCCCGGAG
>JANNLP010000336.1:0-2750 GCA_031396905.1 Gemmataceae bacterium | reverse complement strand
AACACTACGGCATCCCGCAGGCCCGTAATGAATGGAGTTCAAAATGGCCAAAGCCAACTAATGGACCCGCGATCTGTTGTTGATGACATCGCAAAGTCCCAACCTTTTAACCGCGACGCGAAGGTACCCCGCAGCGGAGCGCGGAGACCTACCCAAGCGCTTCCCGCCGTCGCCGCGATCGCTGAGTTATCATCGGCAACATGTGTTCCGGCAGATGTGAACCAAGGGCGCGACAATGGGGAAGATCGTTGGTTACTTATTCAGAATGACCCAATTGATCGCAGAATAACCCCATTGATCGGTTCATCGTTACTTCGCCGCGGAAGTTGTTGTCGCCATTTCGCCTTTGGCAGGAATCAACGTATCGGCTCCATCGGCTGATCGCCGAGGTCGAGGCTCTCCCCCGACTTCAGTTGCCGCCATCCGATTCGCGGGTTGCCGCGAAACTGGTCTTGCCCCCTCCGAGTCTGCAACGAAAACGCGATTCCTGGTACTACGCCGCTTAGTGTGAATCGGCCGTCCTTGTCGGTGAGGACGGGCGTTCCAGCAGGGCTCGCCATCTGGTACAACGCCCGCCCGGAGATGCTCCTGGGGCTGATCGATACCTGCGCGGAGGCGAGTTGACTGCCGTCGGCTTCCACCATCCGCCCAATAACTTTGCCGAGAGGGCCAAGCCTCGCGACGACCGGTTCCTTCTCGTCACCGCGGATAGTGACCGTGCCGCCAAGCCTCTTTTCTGGGTGGTACACGGTCAGCGTCCGCGGTTTCTCCGGGTTCAAGGCAAACACCGTCGCTGTCGCATCGGGCAATTTGAATGTGATCGGCCCATAGGCCGCAAGCCCCGCCACCCAAGCCCCCGTCAGCGGGTTGCCCTCAGCGTCCTGAACTGCGAGAAGGGCCGTCATGCCCCGATCCGCGAATAAATTTACGGCAGTTTCCTCGTTGTCTTTGACGTCGATCACCTTGACGGCGTGCTCAACGCGGAGGAACTCAAGACCGCCAGCGGTCGTGATGGACCAGTCATCGTCATCAGTATCGTATTTGAACAGGTCCTTGTGGTCCGGGTCGGGAACGGCCAGACGGTACGGAGACACAAAGTCGCCGTAGAATTTCTCGCCATCGTGAACCTGAGCGGTGACCAGCGCCTGTCCGGGAATGGTAACGAGCCGGAAATGACCATCCTTGTCTGTTCCTGCCATCGTGCGATCGGACCGGTAGTTATCAAAACCAGGCTTCGACGCGAAGAAGTGATTGTCGGGCAACGGCGCAAATCGAACGCCGGCGTGTACACCCTTTCCCGTTTGCCGGTCGACCACACGGCCGGTGACAACCACGCCCTTCACCAGCTCGATATCGAGTTTGACCGGCGAGTAACCGTCCGTGTCGGCCGTTCCGGACCTTCGCTGCAGGTACGTAGATCCTTTTGTCGGGGCGACACCAACGCTGTAACCCGCTGTTCTCTTGGGTAAGCCGTCGATGCGATACCGGCCGTTCAGGTCGGATATCACTGTGATGCCGTCGCCGAACCCGGTGTTCACGAACACCGAGCAACCGGGAAGCGGTTTTCCGTTGGCAGCGTCCTTGACCACACCCTCGACGGTTTTTCCCGCCTCGGCAACGAACGTAAGAGACGGCGGATACAAACCGAGGAAACGGTTATTAACTCGCAAGTTGTCGTGCTCCTTTTTGAGCAGCACGTCGTTGAAGGGTTTCGGATCGAATCCTGGTCGCGTGATGACGTACGGGGTTGATCGGGCCACACCGCCACCGTGGAAGGTAACCCGGACAATTCGCTCGGCCCCCGCCCCGTGGAGCGTAAACTCGCCGGCCGTGTCTGTCGTCACCGCCCCGGTGACTCCATTGAGCGCCATATACAAACGCTTTTGCGGCGAGGCGAGGTTGACGCGCAGGTCCCTCATCCAGCCGCTTAAGTAGTCGTCCAGCTTTTCGTTCTTCGGGACGTAGATGGACGCCGCCGAAACCGTTACCCCGGCAACCGGCTTCCCTTCGGTGCTCACAACTCGGCCAGTAATCGGCACGTCCTTTAGCAAACGAAACGTTACTTCATCGGAAGGTTTAACTTCGCTGAGATCTACCCAATCCACGCCAAACCCGGCCGCATGGGCGATCACGTAAAAGCGCGCACCTTTACCGGGCGGGCTGACCGTGAGCTGGAAACGCCCGTCGGACCCGGCCGTGCCAACCAACTCGGTCATGGCCTGCTCGTTCGAGATCGTTTCGGTTTTGCTTAGTTTCGGCACAAAGAGCTTCGCTCCGGCGAGTGGCTTGTCGTCCGGCCCGATCACGATGCCCTTCATCGTCCGGTCCGGTTCCGGCGTTGTCGCCTGGTTAGGCAGTTGTTCGGCAGCATTCGGCCACAAGGAATCTTCGAGCGGTTTGTTGATGGGTTCAACCAGTAGGACTGCCGGTAGATTGGTTGTGTTCTTCGCGGCTGGCTCATAAGGCACGTGCAGCGTGTTGTTTATTTCCACTGGCGTGCCCAGAATCTGTCTCGGCCCCGCGAGAACGACACCAATGCCGACGCCGGCGGTCAACGTCATAACGGTTGCTAGCGTTACCTTCATCCAAGACATGGCAATGGCTCCTTTGGCGAGACCAAGGACGACGGGCGTGAGCGCCGCCGCCGCCGCCGGGCCAGCGACGCGCATGGTAAGCGCCAGCAACGCGGACGGGACCACGGCGGAGTTCGCTTCGCCGGCCAATGTCGCCGTCAGGGCGGCGGCCGAGAT
>JANNLP010000301.1:0-2212 GCA_031396905.1 Gemmataceae bacterium | reverse complement strand
AGTACAACCTTTGGAATGAAATTCAGGTGACATTGCAGAGCGCGGAAACGCAGTCGCTACCTGAAACGATGCGGCCCGCGGGCGTGGCCGACAGCAACTGGTCGGTGGTCAGCCGCAATTGGTCCCCGTTGTTACAAGCCGCGGTCGTGACGGTATTGCTCAGTGTCGTTGCCATGCCCATCGCCATTGCCGCGGGACTGTTCATCGCTCTCATGCGGCTTTACGCGCCGCGCTGGCTCAGTTGGCCGTTCGCTGTGTACGTCGAGATTATTCGCGGAACACCACTGTTGCTCCAGTTGTTGTTTATCTACTTCGGCGTGTTGCCGGCCCTCGGCATTGCATCGGTCGAGCTACTGCGAGGAAACGCCGCCATCATCGCATCGGTGATCGGTTTGTCCATGAACTACGCGGCATATGAAGCCGAGATCTATCGTGCGGGACTCCTAGCAATTCCGCACGGGCAAATGGAAGCAGCACTCGCGCTGGGACTGACGCGCAATCAGGCCATTCGCCACGTCATTGTCCCACAGGCCGTTCGCCTAGTGGTCCCGCCCGTGACAAACGACTTCATTAACCTGTTTAAGGACACGGCCGTTTGTTCCGTCATCACCGTGGTGGACCTGAGCAAGCAATACAACATTGCCGTCAATAACAACCCCCGCGCCTTCGGCGAATTGGCATTAGTTACCGCCCTGTTGTACCTGGCCATGAGCTTTCCACTTTCAGTCGTGTCGCGCCGCCTGGAACGGCCAACCTCAGAAACCAAGTGGTGCTAACAATCGACGCCATGATTGCTGTGAAAGACCTCGTGAAGACTCACCCTTGGCAACGGGTACTAGTCAAGGACATGCCGAGGCTTCGCGTGTTGGACGGCATTAACCTCACGGTGCCTCGCGGCGAAGTTGCCGCCGTCATCGGTTCATCCGGCAGCGGCAAGTCCACTTTGCTGCGGTGCATCAACGGGCTGGAACCATTTCAAGCCGGCACCATCCAGGTGGATACCCAGCAACTATTGCCGGACACCTCGCCAAGATCATCGGCCGCATCGCTTCTCGCCTTGCGCCGCAACGTCGGCATGGTGTTCCAGCAATTCAACTTGTTCCCGCATCTGAATGTCATGGACAATGTCACGCTGGCTCCATGCCGTGCCATGCACTGGCCCCGTGCTAAGGCTGAAGAAAATGCTCGCCGTTTGCTTGATCGCGTCGGCCTTGCCAGCAAATTGAAAGCAAAACCCGAGCAGCTCTCCGGCGGCGAACAACAGCGCGTCGCCATCGCCCGCGCCCTGGCAGTGCAACCGCAAGTCATTCTCTTTGATGAACCCACCAGTGCCCTCGACCCGCGGATGTCCGGCGAAGTGTTGGCCGTGATCGCCGACTTGGCCCGCGATGGCCTGACCATGCTGATCGTGACCCACGACATGAGTTTCGCCCGCCAGGTCGCCCGCCGAGTCCACGTGATGCACGCCGGCAAAATCATCGAATCGGGTTCACCGTCGGAAGTCTTTACCGCGCCGATTCAGGAAACCACCAAGTCGCTGGTCCGCGAGTTCAACGCCAAATGACACTTTGGTTGTCGATAGACCACGTTCACGGATAATATCGAAGCGACAATTGAAAGGAAAACCATGCAAGCGCAGCGCACGATTCACGTTGGTCATTCACCCGACCCCGATGACGCCTTCATGTTTTTTGCGCTGGCCCACGACAAGATCGACACCGGCGGCCTGAAGTTCGTCCACGAATTGCAAGACATTGAAACGCTGAACCGCCGTTGCCTCAAGGGTGAGATGGAAGTCAGTGCCGTCAGCATCCATGCCTATGCTTACCTCTTGGACAAATACGCCCTGCTGCCGAGTGGTTGCAGCATGGGTGATAACTACGGGCCGATGATCGTCGCCAAACAGCCGCTGAGCATTGAGCAACTGCCCGGAAAGAAAATCGCGGTGCCCGGCACTTTGACCACCGCGTTCCTGACGTTGAAACTCCTGCTCGGCGACAACTTTACGTTCGAGGTCATTCCTTTCGACAAAATCATCGATGTGGTTGCCAGCGGCCAATTCGAGGCCGGCCTCATTATTCATGAGGGCCAGCTCACGTACCAGAACCAGGGCCTGCATTTGGTCGTCGATATGGGGCAATGGTGGCAGCGCAAGACCGGCCTGCCGTTGCCGCTTGGCGGCAATGTCGTCCGCCGTGATCTCGGCCCGGAT
>JANNLP010000224.1:0-3287 GCA_031396905.1 Gemmataceae bacterium | reverse complement strand
CAATCACGGTGTTCCCGAACGTGAAATCGATCCGGCCTGGAACCAGGAGGTTGGCGGCATCGCGCAGCTCGAACGGCTGCGTGAATGCCGAGGGCACGACCGGCTCGGAGAACTTGATCCGGATCGGCGAATACACCGTCACGCCGCCGGTGTTCGGCGACGGGCTGATGTCGAGCCATTGAGGCGCCGTGATGTCGACCGTGCGGAACGAGGCCACGTAGTCCGACACCATCTGCTTGCCGAGCCGGTCCTCGACCTGCCGAACGCGCAACGTGTACTGAGCCTCGTCGCGCAGCGGATTGAGCGGTCGGAACGTCACCACACGGTCGTTGTCGATCACCTCGAGCAATGCTGTATGCCCCTCCAGCAGCGCAACGTGCATCAACTGTTCCGGACATACGGGGCAAAGCAACTCGCCTTGTTCGCCGGTAAGTACCAGACCATCGCGCGACTCTTCCGGAAAATGAAACCGCGCACAATGCTCGCACTGCAAATGATTGCGATTCCCCACCGGCTTCAGCGGCCCGCCACAACCAGGGCAATTCATGGAAAATCCTCGCGTAAGATGTATGCGCGACAAGTTTAGGTCATGATGATGTGGGATGCAAAGTGCTACTAATTCAAGGGGAAAATTGCGTCGCTTACGAATTAAACAACTCAATCGACTACTACCCCTACGCCGTCATGCGGACCGAGCGACAACCCCTGGCGCACAGCTTTGGTATGTCCGGGTCGGGCTAAACGTGATTTGATTGAGCGGAAGAGTTCGGCAAGCACGACGTTCATTTCGTAGAGGGCGAACGGCATGCCGAGGCAGACGCGGTTGCCGCCGCCGAACGGGAACCACTCGTGGGTGGCGAATTTGCGTTCCAGGAATCTCTCCGGGCGGAAGATGTCGGGTTCGGGATAAAGGTCGGTGCGGCGATGCACCAGGTGACTGCACGGAGCGAGCATCACCCCGGGCGGATACTCGCGGCCGCCAGCGGTGAATGGCTCCTTAGTCAGCCGCACGACAAATGGAATAATCGTGCGGATGCGCATGGATTCGCGAATGGCGGCGTCGAGATACGTCAGTGACTCCAAGTGTTCGGGTTGCAACTCGCTGCCGGCTATGTGCTGGACGTCACCCGTGATGCGTTCGACGATATGTGGGTGCTGGCCGATTTGTTCGATGGACCACGCCAGAGCGATCGAAGTCGTATCGGTCCCGGCCATCACCAGCGTGACGATGGCGTCGCGGATTTCGACATCGCTCATCGGTCGGCCGTCGGCGCTAGTCGCGGCCAGGAGTTCAACAAAGACGCACGGCGCCGTGATCGGCTGCTTGCGCCTTCCGGCAATGAAGGCGAAGATCAGTTCATCCAGTTGCCGAAGCTGGCGGAAAAACGGCATCCACCGCGAATTGGCGAACCGCTCGGCGGGAAACAACGGCAGAACCGCGATGGTGTAGCGGTTTGGCCGGCTGTAGGCGAGCACGCGCTCGATGCGATGCTCGAATTCTTGCAACTCCGGTCCCACCGGTAGTCCCAGCACGGCCTGGAGGATGACGCGCAGAGTGATGCGGCGTGTCGCGGGCAACACCGGAAAGGGCCGGCCGCGCGGCCAGGTGCGGATTTCGTCTTGCGTCGCGGTTAGCATGGCGTCGAAAAACGAGCGCATGCGCTCGCCTTTGAGCGGCGGCACGACCAGCCGGCGCTGTTGGGCGTGAGCGTCTTCATCGAGCATGAGGACAGACGTGCGCCCGACGGTGGCGTTCAAGAATGCGTTGGCCTCGCCTGAATGCAAGACGTGTGGATCGCCACGGAAGACGTCGCGAATCGAGTCGGCATCGTCGAGCATGACGGCCGTGCCGTAGTGCGACCAACGCACAGTGAACGGCGTGCCGTAGCGCCTGGCGCAATTCTCAAAGAACGTCAGGGGCGAATGAGCGTAGTGGAGAAGTTGCCAAATCGCGGGTGTGCGCGGACCAGGCGGCAAGTTGGAACGTGAGTCGGACAAATGGGGGAACTCCTTCTCCTCCGCGATAAACTGCGACATCTGCGTCTCAGTAGTAAGAACTTCGACGCGGATTTTAGAGATTTTCGCAGACGGCAATCAAGAACAAGCTATTTATGTGCCGGTACTAATCCATCTTGCCTGAATGGCCGAGTCATGGCATATGATCGACATGCGAAAGAATACGCTATTGTGTATTGGCGTGTTGATGTTGGCCGGCTGCTCCCGCGGCGACTTCGAAACCCTTGGCCGCATTGGCCAGCGGGTGGGGCAGCGCGTGGACGTATTGTTGAGTTCCGAGCCGAACAAATCAATGATTCGCACCCTGCCGATGTTGCAGGCGCCGAAGCCGGCCGAAATGAAAGACGCCGCGGAAACCAAACAGGTGCCGCCGCGATTGTCAGTTGAATAACAGCACGCCAAAACTGCAACCTGACCCCGCTCGCGGCCGGTTGCCGCTCTGGCTTAAGCTCTCGTATACGGCATTCATGGCGGTATTGGTCCCGTACTATTTGATGGCGTACGGGCCGACCAATTTTCTTTACTTCTGCGATGTCGCGCTGCTGTTTGTGTTGGCCGCGGTCTGGTTTGAATGGCCGACCCTGGCGTCGATGCCGGCGCTGGGAATCCTGGTGCCTCAAGTTCTGTGGTGCATCGACTTCGTTGGAACAGCGATGGGCCGTCCAATTCTCGGCATGACCGAGTACATGTTCAACCCTTCGATCTCGTTGTTCACGCGAAGCTTGTCGCTGTTTCACATCTGGCTGCCGATCTTTGTCGTCTGGCTCGTGTGGCGACTGGGATACGATCGGCGGGCGTTGTGGCGATGGACCGTGTTGGCGTGGGCCATTCAACTGGTGTGCTATTTCTGGATGCCACTGCCGCCGGCACCGGCTGACAACCCGAATTTACCGGTGAACATCAATTACGTTTATGGCTTAAGCAACCAGGCACCGCAATCGTGGATGCCGCCGGTTGCTTACCTGGCCGTGGTCATGCTGGCGATGCCGGCATTGTTCTACTGGCCAACGCATTGGCTAATGTCGAAGTACTTTCCCAGAGTGAAACAACAATAATGTGATGGGCGCAAAACAGAACCGGCTTGACTGACCGGGGCGTTAACGCACCCGACCAACAAGCCGGCACTACTTTGGGCGTTTCAAGACTTAGTACATATCTTCGCCACCGCCGCCTGCCGGAGCTTTATCGCCTTCGGGCATATCGGCGACCAATGCGTCGCTGGTTAGCAACAGTGAAGCGACGCTGGCGGCGTTTTGCAACGCGCTGCGTAC
>JANNLP010000194.1:0-7010 GCA_031396905.1 Gemmataceae bacterium | reverse complement strand
TCCCTTGCGGGACGGTCGGCGGAGACCGGCATACGACTCTCGCCTAGGATCTTGGCGAACCTCCTTCAGCTAATTGGAATCGGGCATGAGCAGCAAATTCGTTTATTACTTTGGCGATGGCCAGGCGGATGGCGACGCCGGGATGCGGAACCTCCTCGGCGGCAAGGGCGCCAACCTGGCGGAGATGACCAAGATCGGGTTGCCGGTGCCGCCGGGCTTCACGCTCTCGACGGATGTGTGTTCGTGGTTTTACGCCAACGGCCGCAAGTACCCGGCCGAGCTGCGCGATCAGGTGGCCGACTCGCTTCGCCGCGTTGAGCAATCGACCGGCACGAAGTTCGGCGATTCGACCAATCCACTGTTGTTGTCATGCCGGTCCGGTGGTCGGGATTCAATGCCGGGCATGATGGACACGGTGCTGAACCTCGGCTTGAACGACACCACAGTACAGGCACTGACCAAGCAAACGGGCAACGAACGCTTCGCGCTTGATTCGTATCGCCGGCTGCTCTTGATGTATGGCGAAGTGGTAATGGGCCTCAAGGGCCATGCCGATCAGCCGTTTGAACACATTCTCAGTGCGGCCAAGAAGAAGCAGAAGGTCACGGTCGATAACGAGCTTTCCGTCGAATCGCTCAAGCAAGTCATCGCCGATTACAAGACGGCCATTCGCAAGTTCACCGGGCAGGAGTTCCCCCAAAACCCGCTCGATCAGGTGTGGAATGCCATCGGCGCGGTATTCGGCTCGTGGATGAACGACCGGGCCACAGTGTACCGCCGGCAGTACGGCATCCCTGATGAGTGGGGCACCGCATGCAACGTAATGGCAATGGTGTTCGGCAACCTCGGCGATGACTGCGCTACCGGCGTAGCCCTCACCCGCGATGGCTCGCTGGGTACGCCGGGCATGTGCGGCGATTATCTCATCAATGCCCAGGGCGAAGACGTTGTCAACGGCTCCCGGCCCACCAAACGGATCGAGGAAACGCTCGGCAAAGACATGCCGCAGGCGTTCAAGGAACTCGTCGATGTCGGCAAGAAGCTGGAAAAACATTACCGCAACATGCAGGACATCGAGTTCACCATTCAGCGCAACAAACTCTATATGTTGCAGACGCGCAACGCCAAGCGCACCGGCTTCGCCGCCGTGCGTGTCGCCGTCGATCTTGTCGAGGAAGGATTGATCACGCCGGATGAGGCAATCTCACCCAAGTACATCCCGGCCGGCGACCTCGCGCAGTTGCTGCAACCCTTGTTTGACAACGACGCCAAGAAAGCCGCAGCCAAAGCGGGCAAGCAGCTCACCAAGGGCATCCCTGCCGGCCCCGGCGCGGCCACCGGTCAAATCGTCCTGACGCCGCAACGGGCCGAGCAGCTGAAACAGCAAAATCCGAGCGCCGCGCTCATTCTCGTTCGAAAAGAAACCACGCCGGAAGACTTGCGCGGCATGAAGGCCGCGCTGGGCATCCTCACGGCAGTCGGCGGCGTGTCGTCTCATGCCGCTCTGGTCAGCCGGCAGATGGGCAAGGTTTGCATCGTCGGCGCCAGTGAACTCGAGATTGACGAACATGTGAGCACGGTCGTCATCAAGGGACAGAAGCTCAAGGAAGGCGACAGCATTTCACTTGATGGTTTCACCGGCGAAGTGTTTGCCGGCGCGATTGCCACCATGCCCAGCGAAGTCGTATCGGTGCTGATCAAGAAGGAAATGAAGCCGGAACAATCGCCGACTTTTCAACGGTATCAGAAAGTGATGGATTGGGCTGAGAAGCACCGTAAGCTCGGCGTGCGCACCAATGCCGACATGCCCGACCAGGCCGCCGAGGCCATTGCATTTGGCGCCGAAGGCATCGGCTTATGTCGTACAGAGCACATGTTTTTCGACCATGTCGTCGAGATGCGCGAAATGATCATGGCCGAGGACACGCCATCGCGGGAAGCGGCCCTGGCGAAAATGTTGCCGTTCCAGCGCGCCGATTTCGCCGGTTTATTCAAAGCGATGGCGGGCCGGCCCGTGACCATTCGCTTGCTGGATCCACCGCTGCATGAGTTCTTGCCGCATGGTCATGCCGGGCAGGAAGAGTTGTCGCAGATCATCAAGAAGCCGATTGGCGACATTGCTCGCCGAGTCTCCGAACTGCATGAAGCCAATCCGATGCTCGGCCATCGCGGCTGCCGGCTGGGCATCGTGTACCCCGAAATCACCGCCATGCAGGCCCGCGCCATTTTCGAAGCCGCCTGTGAATGCAAGAAGGCTGGCATCGCCGTGATGCCAGAAGTCATGATCCCGCTCGTGGGCTTCAAGAAGGAGTTCGACAATCAGGAGAAGATTGTCCGCGAAATGGCCAGTAAGGTGTTTGCCGAACAGAAGATTTCGATTGAATACCTGGTCGGCACGATGATCGAGTTGCCGCGCGCCTGCGTGGCGGCTGGTGAGATCGCCAAGACGGCTGAGTTCTTCAGCTTCGGCACTAACGACCTCACGCAAACCGCGCTGGGCATCAGCCGCGATGACTACGGACCGTTTATCTCTGTGTACACCGATCCGAAGAAAGCCGATGTGATCGCCGCCGACCCGTTCGCTACCATCGATCAGGACGGCGTCGGCGAGCTGATGAAGATGGGCGTCGAACGTGGCCGGGCCTCGCGCAACAAACTCAAGATTGGCATCTGCGGCGAACACGGCGGCGACCCCGCCAGCGTCGTCTTCTGCCACGCCATTGGCTTGGATTATGTCAGCTGCTCGCCATTCCGCGTGCCGGTGGCCAGATTGGCGGCAGCGCAAGCGGCCTTGGCCAAATAGGTGCGGCGATGTGCTACCGCTTCACGCTGACAACACCTCGACAGGAACTGGCAGACCTGTTCAACACCGAGTTCTCCGCGGACCTCGAACCGCGTAACAACATCGCGTTGACCACGCCAATCGCCACGGTTCGGCTCAATGATTCCGGTGCCCGCGAAGCCGCGATGATGCGATTCGGCTTGATCCCGCGCTGGTCGAAAGAAGCGAAGCCGGCCGGGTTCGGCAATGCCCGCAGTGAAACTGTCGGCGAGAAACCCGCGTTTCGCGACGCCTTCAAGAAACGCCGCTGTCTCGTGCCCGCCTCCGGCTTTTACGAGTGGGAACACGTCGATGGCGAAAAACTGCCGTGGCAGTTTTCCATGAGCGATGGCAAACCATTCGCCTTTGCCGGCATCTGGGAAGCTTGGACCAACCCGTCTGGCGTCGCCGTGCAATCAGTCGCCATTCTGACCACCGTACCCAACCGCCTCTTAAGCGCTTTTCACGACCGCATGCCGGTGATGCTGGCCAACGACGCCCACGAACGCTGGCTCAGTGAAGCGAATCCCGCCAGCCTCACCGACTTGTTCGCCCCGTTCAATCCCGACTTGATGGCACGCATGCGCGTCGAATTCAAGCGAGCCGCCGGGTTCATCCCGGTGGGAGAATAACGCTTTCACCGCCCCAGCCCCATCAGAAACTTCTCCGTGCGCACGATGAACATGCCATCGGCAATCGCCGGGGAGGCCATGCAGATGTCGTCGAGCGGGTTGATGGAAAGCAACTCATAGGTCGCGCCGGCTTTGACAACGCGGGTGCCGCCTTCTTCGCTGGTGAAATAGAGCCGGCCGTCGGCGGCTACCGGTGATGCGGTGTAGCCGCCTTTGCCGCCGATGCGTTCGCGGTATTGTTGTTTGCCGGTTTTCGCGTCGTAACAGGTGACCACGCCGTCGTTGCCGCAGGTGTAGAAGTAGTCGCCGTACGCGATCGGCGTCGGCATGTACGGACCCTTCTTCGATTGACTCCATGCGACATGATCACTGCTCGTCGCTTTGTCTTTGAGCGTAATGTCGCCGGTCGCACCGGGGCGGATGGCGTAAATCGGCTGAATCGGCCGATAGCCGCTGGTGATGTAGATCAGGCCATGCGCGAAGATCGGCGTGGGCACGGTGATCTCGGCATGATTGCCGAGCCGCCAGAGCTCTTCGCCGGTGCGCGGGTTGTAGCCACGGGCAAACTTGGTGGCATTGGTCACCAGTTCCACCTTGCCATTACTCTCCACAATGGTGGGCGTGCCCCACGATGGAATCTCATCGCGCTCGGTACGCCAGACATCCTGACCATCGGTCACACGGTAGGCCGCAATGAATGACCCTTTGCCAACATCGCATTGAATGATGGCCAGGTCGTTGAAGATGATCGGCGAGCTGCCGAAGCCCCATTGATAGTCGGCATCGAAGAACCAGCCCGAATCGAGTTTGCCCAGATCCCGCTGCCAGAGCAACTTGCCCTCAGTGTCGTAGCAATACAGACCTTCGGACCCGAAGCACGCGACTACATGCTTGCCATCGGTTGCCACTGTGGGGTTGGCGTGCGTGCCCTTCAAGTGTCGCTTCACCGTCGGCACACCCGTGCGGGCGACGACGTCCCATTCGATCTTGCCCGATTTCTTGTTCACCGAATACACATGCCAGGCGTGAGGTGATTTATCTTTCACGGAATCTACCGAGCCATATTGTCCCGGTTTCAAGCCATCGGTGTCGCCATCGCTGACGGCCGACGTGATGAAGACGTGGTCGCCCCACACGGTCGGGCACGAATGGCCCAGCCCGGGGATCGGCGTCTTCCAGCGGACATGTTCATTTTTCTCGACATCCCAGCTTGTCGGCGGATACTGCCCGTCGGCCACGCCGGACGCGTTGATGCCACGAAACTGCGGCCAGTTCTTAGGCTGCGTCACCTTTTGCGTCGGTTCAACGACGACTGGCAGCTTCGGCGTGGCCGTGTCCGTCGACTCCATCCGCTTAAAGGTCATTTCCGTCGCGGATGTTTTCAGCAGCAGTCCCGTAATCTTGTCGGCTTCCTTCTGAAACTTCAGTTGCAGCGGATTGCCCGTCGCCCGGCGAAACGTCGTGGCATCAACCGCCGCCAGCGCGAACGCCGTGCCCCCTTCGAACTTCGCGCTCAGTACGTCATCCTTCAGCGTCACCGTGAGATCGATCAGGTTTTCTTTTTCCTGATACGACCCCACATAGACGGCTAGGACCGCCTTGTCCACGGACACAGACGCGGCCGGTTCGTCCTTCTTCGTCACCTTCGCGCCGGCCTTCGTCAACAACTCGGCGATCTCGGTGTTCTTGGCAGGTGTGGCCGAAAGAGCCGCCGTGAGGTCATCGGATTCGAGCTTGGCTTTGTCGAGAACAATGCGGACCAAGTCGATCTTCCCGCCCGACGCCGCCGTTCGCAGCACATCCTTCGCGTCCTTCGCGCCCGCTTCGATCAAGGCGACAATAATTTCGTTCTTGTTCTTACCCGTGGCGGAAGTCACCGGCGACTGGCCATAAAACGTGTCCTTGATATTCGGGTCGGCCTTGTGCTGCACCAGAATCTTGACAACTTCGAGATGCCCCTGCCCAGCCGCGTGCAACAATGCCGTGACGCCGTAAGGCGTCTTGGCATTTACGTCGGCACCCTTCCCAATCAACTCTTTAACAGCAGCCGCGTCACCCTTCTTGGCGGCCGCCCAGAGATCGGCATTCACGTCGGCTCTAGTGCCGGCTGCGAAAGCAACGAAAAAAACGGTGGCGAAAATGGTCCGCGTGTGCATGGCAAGTCCTCCATGGATTATGATAGGACGGCACGGGTGCAGATTTGCTGGGTTCAGTTGCGAACGCTATGGAACGCAGGTAGAATTGCCGCATGACCACCGCGACCCGAAGCCGACCTAAGAAACGAACACCGGCACCTCCGGCCGATGAGTTGCCAATCCTCGAGAACGGCGATCGGATGACTCGCGCCGAATTTCGCGCCATTTACGAGCGCTTGCCGGGCATCAGGGCGGAATTGATCGAGGGTCAGGTCTACATTCATGCGTTTTACGATCATGATCGGAAGGTGTATGTGGCATCACCCGTCAACCATCGCCGCCACGGTGGACCGCACTTTCACCTCGGTGGTTGGCTTTACAATTACAAATTGGGAACCGATGGCGCCGATGCGGGAGATAACTCCAGTCTTCACCTGGATGTGGGCGAGAACGAACCACAACCCGATCTATTCTTGCGTATCCTGCCCGACCACGGCGGCCAGTCGCGGGATGCCGCCGATGGCAATGTCGAAGGTGCGCCTGAGCTGATTGCCGAGATTGCCGCCAGCAGCAAGAGCTATGATCTGCACGCCAAACTCGCGGCTTACCAGCGCAATGGCGTTTGCGAATATATCGTCTGGCGAACCCAGGATCGCGCCGTCGATTGGTTTGTCATGAACGATGGCAAGTTTCGCCGGCACACCGCGACGAAAGGCGTTCTTCGCAGCATCGCCTTCCCCGGACTCTGGCTCGATGCGACCGCCTTAATTGAAAACGACCACCGCAAAGTTCAGCGCGTCCTCCGCGAGGGAATGCGTTCCGCCGACCATGCCACTTTCGTCCGCCATCTGGCCAAGCGGCGCTGATCGCGCCTCATAGCCGTATTCGCCAGAATACGACAGCCATCGCTAACACCTTAATGTCGACACCGATCCCCGATTCAAACTCTAGCCCCCCGCGTCCACATCCACGAAGGCGGCGGTCACGTTGACTTGCTGGGTCGATGGCGGCGATGCGTCCATGCGCGTGGGTAATTGGCCCGGGGTTCGGTGCCGAACCCACCATGCTTCGGCATCGGCCATTGACCATTGGGCCACACGGCAAGCCGCGAGTTCTTCCAGCAGCGTGCGTGCATCTGCGGGACGGTCGTGTGATTTTTTGGCCAGGCAACGGAGCAACAGCGCGGACAACTCAGGTGTCACCGCGCGGCCCAGCCGCTGTTCGGGTGGCTCCGGCGGCGTCCGTAGGTGATGCATGCAAATCTGTGCGAGCGTTTCCCCAGTGAACGGCGGCGTACTGGTCAGCAGGAAATATCCAACCGCGCCGACGGCGTACAAGTCGGCCCGGCCGTCGACTGAGTCGGGTCGCTCAATCGATTCCGGCGAAAGGTAGAGCGGTGTGCCGACCACGCTGCCGGCCGCG
>JANNLP010000166.1:0-10690 GCA_031396905.1 Gemmataceae bacterium | reverse complement strand
GCGGTGGCCAAGGTGAATGAACTGATTTGGCGGGAAATCCGCGCCCGCCGCGCATCGGCATCCGTCGGCGATGACATGCTGGGCCAGATGCTGGCGGCGGCCCGGCATGTGCCCGGACGAGCGATTGCCGACGAGGAAATCCGCGACGAGGCGGCCACTTTGTTCGTCGCCGGGCATGACACGACTTCTGCCGCACTGGCCTGGTTTTGGTTCTGCCTCGCGTCCAATCCCCTGGTCGAGCAACGAGTGTTGCATGAGATCAATCAGGTGGTCGGCCGGCGCACGCCCACCTTCGCCGACGTGCCGCGGCTGCGTTATCTCGATAGTGTCGTGAAGGAATCCATGCGACTTTATCCAGCAGCCGGCTTTCTGTTTGGCCGCGAAGCAGTGGAAGACGTGGAGCTTGGTGGTTACACACTGCGCCGCGGCAGTTGGGTGTTTATTGCCCCGTACATCGTCCACCGCGATCCGAATGTCTTTGCCGACCCGGAGAAGTTTGATCCGTCACGCTTCGCTCAAGACCGAATTGAGAGCATTGTGCCCTACGGTTACATCCCTTTTGGCGGCGGCCCGCGCATCTGCATCGGCAACAGCATGGCCACGATGCAAATCATGCTGATGGCGGTGACGGTGCTGCAGCGGTTCCGCGTGATTCTGGCCCAGGAGCCGCCCGAACTCGAAATGGAAATCGTCGTCCGTCCCAAAGCCGGCCTGCGCATGCGCGTCGAGCCGCGCGTCGGCGAACTCCGCCGAGCGGCGTGATGGCCTGCCTGGCTTGTTGAACGTCGATGGATGTATCGATTGCGTGCCGATGAGGGAGGGCCACAATGATGCTATTTGGCGTACTTGAGTTCCTGGATTTCGCCATCATTGCCGGCATCGTCGCGCTTCTGTCGGGCGGCACAGTCGTAGCGACCGCGTCACGATTCCTCCCGGCCGATCGCAGTCGGCTGCTACGAATCGAACAGAAGTTGGATTTGATCATGATGCACTTGGGGTTGAAGTACGTACCACCCGCGGAAGAGAACTGGCAGGCGTTGGCCAACGATCCGGCCCGAAAGATTGCGGCCATCAAGGCCTACCGCGAGCAACACGGCGTCGGCCTGAAAGACGCCAAAGATGCCGTTGAGCGGTACGTGGCGGGCGGCGGTTGAACCTTATCAGCAAACGCACAGTGATCAAATGCCGATGCTGGCCAGCGCGTTGACCACGTTCTCGACAAGATGGACTGCCGTCGGCGCGCGGGTCTCGGCCTGCAGCATCATTTCCTTTAAACCGTCACGGGCGTCCTCCAGGATTCCACGTTCATGTCCATGATGAAGTGCATCCGCCAAATGTGCCGTAACTTCCGCGAGACGTGCCACCTCAGCCGGTGGAGTGTCGGGCGCATCCAACTTTGCGCTCAGCTCGTCAACCAAGTCGGCGAGGGCCCGGCGAACCTTCGGGTCGATCGGTGTCGGGTCGCGCAACAATTGAGCGGTGACTCGAAGGCTATCTCGAATCGTTGGCGCAGGCGGCGTACCCTGACCCGGCGTATCTGGCATCGTCATCCTCCTGAAAAACGTTCAAAGCGCGTCAAACCGATCTTTCAATGATGGCATGGTACTGAATTATGTTAGCCGTTTTCCCTGTCAGTGCAGTCACAACCTGATTTCGCTCGCTAGGCCAAAGGTGAACACTTTACCGTTCCTCATATTCCCCCCCCAAACCGCAGCCGAAACTGAATGAAGTCGCTGGCGGCCACCGCACCATCGTTGTCGAAGTCGAAGATGGGGTTGTTGCCGCCCAGCGCCAGACGAAATTGGATGAAGTCGTTGGCGGCCACCGCGCCGTCGCCGTCGGCGTCGCCGAAGAAACGGAACAGGCCGTTGGCGGGAGTGCCGATCAAGACGTAACCGTCGCCAGCGCCGCCGTCACTGTTACCATCAAGTAGGCCGGCATTGACCTTCGACGCCAATACGGTCAGCGTGTATCGCCCGTCGGCGAGCGAACTGAGTTCGAGCGGCCCGCCTGTGAAGATCAGCGTTACGACGTTGCCCGTCATGCTCGCGCTCAACGCGACCGAGGCGTTATCCGATTGCCGTTTCAATTGAAATGCGTCGGCCTTGTTGGCCGGCAGCGTCACGGCGGAATCGAAGGTCACGGTCAGACTGGTGACCCGCGAACGTTGCGGTGAGCCATCATTGACTTGAACGGATAACACTTTCGCGCCAGGTTGAAATTCGTAAGCGCCAATGTCGGGCTTGCCGGTTGAGAATGCGCGCACAAAAGGGTTGCCGCGCTGATCATATTGGAGCGACGCTATGTTGCTGCCTGCATCGAGGCACGGGCTGCCCGGCAGCAAGGCGTGGGTCAAGGTTGGTCCGCCGTGGTCGGCAAGCGGGCCAATCTGCGGATCGAGCGGTACCGCTAGTGTGCCGCTCTGGTTGTTGCCTCCAGAGACGAGCGCGCCATCGATTGCGGAAATCAGACTGTAGTTAACGGTGACCGCGCCGGCGAGATCGCCGCTGGTGGCAGCCGTGTTATTGCCCATAATCGAGCCATCGATCTTGACAAGCGTCCCTGCCGCGCCGCCGTTACTGATCGCGCCGCCGTGGCCCGTCTTTGCGACGTTGTTGACGATGGTGCAATTTTGAATGTTCAGAGTGCCAGTGAAGGTATCGCGCAAACGGATCGCCCCGCCGTTGACATTCGCCACGTTGCCGGACATGGTCGTGTTGCGAAAGGTAAACGTCCCCGATCCCGCACCTGCGACTTGATGGCCGACAAACACTCCGCCGGATGGACCGGCCGCGTTGCCAATGAATGTACTGTTTTCGACCAGCCAAAACGGGCTGTCGCCATCCTGCGTGAAATTGGACAGGACACCACCGTTGTTCCCGCTTGTCGGATCGGTCAATGAATTGCCGGCGAAATTGCCGGTAAACGTGCATCGGCGAATGGTGACGCTCCCCGAGCTTGCAGAGCCCAACACGCCACCGGAACAAATCTTTCCTTGTGAACTGAAGGCTTTGTTATTGGTGAATGTCGAATCTTCCAATGTGACATACGCAAAATCTTCCATGAAGATAGCGCCCCCGAAATAATTGTGAGCCCCATCAATGAAGTTGCCGTCGAATAGGCAATTCTTCGCAGATACCTTGCTCGTGCCGCGAGCCGCCAGGGCGCCGCCATTGACCTTAGCGGAGTTGTTGGTCACGGTCACATCGGTCAGAAAGAGGAGAACGTCTTCTACGTAAATCGAACCGCCTTGATCAGTAAAAAATAGCGTTCCGGTCTGGACGCCCCCGTTAAATTTCATGCCGGTAATGTTAACCATGACGTTAATGTCGTTGGCAACTATTGTCAAATGCCGGTCGTTACCGTTGCCCTGAATTGTCAAAAGTTGGGATCCCGGGCCTTGAATCGTCAGGAAGTCATTGATCGTCATATCGCCGCTGAACAATGTGATCGTCCTGGGCGTCGCGAACATCGCGGGGTCAAAGACGATCGTGTCGGATCCGATCCACGTATTGGAATCGCTGATGGCGCGGCGCAACGACCCAGCGCTGGAATCGTCGGTGTTGTAAACGATAATGTCCTGTCTCAACTCGATCGCGCCAATGTCCGTCGCTACACCGCGAGTCCGCCCGTAACCCGTTCCTCGCTGATCCGTCAATTCCAATGCGGAATTAGTTCCCTTATCTACAACGGGACTATTGGCTGCGGGCTTATGGGTGAATGTCCGACCGCCATTGCCGGTCAACGGCCCCAGCAAGAGGTTCAACCCAAAGGCCAGGTTGTTGTTGCCTGAAAGACTGAAACCGGTCCCATCGCCGATGGCGCAGAAATTCGTCGTGACCGTGCCGCCGTTGCTGATGTCGTTATTCCCCGTTTTTCCCGTGTTGCCTGAAACGATCGTGCTTTCGAGATGGATGGTGCTGGTTGAAAACTGATCGCGGAAAATGCCGCCGCCTGTTGCGTCGGAAGCATTCGCCGCGATCGTGCTGTTTTGCACCTTACAAGTGCCGTTGAATCCCAGACCAAGCGAAATGCCGCCGCCGCCGACGTCGGTCGAGTTGCCGGAGATGGTGCTGTTACGAACCGTGAAGCCGGCCGCACTCGGTGGGCCGTTGAAGCGGATTCCCCCGCCGCCGGCGCCTTTGTTTCCCGATACTGTGCTGTCGAGAAGTGTAAGTGAACCGCCAGCTACAGCGATTCCGCCACCCGCCGAGGAGGTGGTGTTATTGCTGATCGTGCATCGGGTGAGAGTTAGATCCTTGCCTGTGTTCAAGATGCCGCCGCCCTGCTCCATCCCCGTGGCCTTACCGCCGGTAATGGTCAAGTCACTCATGCTGACAACCACCGTGCCGGTGCCGCTAATGTTGAACACCCGCCCGTTGTTGTTTCCGTCGATTGTCACACCCGATGGCGGACCCACAACAGTCAATGACCCACTGATCGCGAGTTCTCCACTCGTTAGCGTTATCGTCAATGGAGGATTGTTAAAGGAACTGTCGAATACGATCGTGTCGGCACCCACATTTTTGTTGGCGTTTTCAATGGCGCTGCGAAAATCATTCATGTCGATAAGGCTGTCCCCCGCGCTGGTGACCGTGTAGGTGTTGGGCACGGTGCGGTCTTCCAATCGTTGCATCGAAAGTCGGCGGCGTACGTACCTGGACATGTTTTCACTCTCCGTGCAGGCGTTCTCTACCCGCATACTCATACGAAGGGTGTGACACGACCCAGCTGACTGATAGCATCCACACCATATCATGGACCGCGCCACCCCCGATCATCTGAGCCAGACGGCGATTCGTCGCCGCGGCACCCAACTCCGCCGGTAATTGGATCGCATGATATGCCCTCGTTCTTGATGAGCATCAAACCGACCCGCCAAACCGCAACCGGAACTGAATGAAGTCGCTGGCGGCGACTGCGCCGTCATTGTCGAAATCGAAGATCGGGTTGTTTCCGCCCAGCGCCAGCCGAAATTGAATGAAGTCGTTGGCGGCGACGGTGCCATCGCCGTCGCTGTCGCCAAAGAGGCGGAACAGGCCGTTGGCGGGCGTGCCGATCAAAACGTAACTGTCGCCAGCGCCGCCGTCACCGTTACCATCGAGAAGGCCGCCACTTACTTGTGATGCGAGCACCGTTAACGTGTAACGCCCATCCACAAGCGAACCGAATTCGAGCGGCCCGCCCAAGAAGCTCAATGTTACAGCGTTGCCCATCATGCTTGCGCTCAGCGCAATCGCGGCGTTGTCTGATTGACGCTTCAGTTGAAATGCGTCGGCCTTGTTGGTCGGCAATGTCACCGATTGGTCGAATGTGACGGTGAGACTGGTGACTCGTGATCGTTGCGGGGAGTTGTCGTTGACTTGAACGGATAACACTTTCGCGCCGGGTTGGAATTCGTAAGCGCCGATGTCAACCTCTGTTCCCGATTTTCGCGTGAACACGCCGCCACGCTGGTCAGTGGTCAACGTGGCCGGGTTGGTGCCCCCGTTGATTAGCGGGCTGGTCGGAGCGAGGGCGTGGGTCAGCGTCGGGCCGCCATTGGACGCGAGCGGCAACAACTGCGGATCCTCGAAAAACGGCCGGTTGCCGCCCTGATCGGAATATGTGTCGATGCCGGCCGCACTGAAGATCGAACTGGATTTACACTGCACCTTGCCGTCAGTGAAGATGTTCGCCCCGTTAAAGCCGGTGGGGCCAGTGTTATTAGAAACGACACTGCTTTCCAAGGCGATCAGGTAGCCTGCCGACTCGATAGAGGCGATCCCGCCGCCTTTGCCAGTTGCCGAATTGAAGGCGACGGTGCTGTTTTGCAATACCAGTTTACCATTGTATTTTAGGTAAATGCCGCCGCCGTTCGACTTGGCGGTATTGCCCGAGATTGTTGAGTTGACCACGGTCATCAGCAAAAGTGTGCCCTTCCAGATCCCGCCGCCGTTGCCCTGCGTCACCGAATTCCCGGAAACCGTGCTGTTTTCCACCAGCAGATACCCTCTGGTGTAAAGACCGCCGCCAAAACCGGTCGCCGTATTGCCCAATATGGAACACCCTCGCAAAAAAACCCAAAAAGCCGCAGTGGTGCTTAAGCCGTCAACGAAAATGGCACCGGAGGAATTGGCGTTGTTGTTGGAAAACGTACTTCCCGTCGCGGTCAAGGTTCCGTCATCCATGTACACCGCCCCGCCAATTCCGGCGGCGTTGTTGTTGGAAAACGTAGTTCCCGTCGCGGTCAAGGTTCCGTCATCCATGAACACTGCCCCGCCAGCTCCGGCGGCGTTGTTGGAAAAGGTACAATCGGTGACGGTTAGGGTTCCGTCGTCCAAGGAAACCGCTCCTCCAAATTTGGTGGAGTTGTTGTCCAACAGCGCGCAATCGGTCAATGAAATCAGTTGGTTGTCCCCGAAATATGCGCCGCCGTCGCCGACCGCGTACCCCTCGGAAAATGTCATCGAGGCTAGCTCAATTGCCGTCCCGTCGGGCGCAGCGCTGGAATTGAAAATCCGGCTCGCATTGTTGCCGCTGACCCTCACTTTGTTGGCCGGGCCGGTCACGGTCACGGGGCCGCTAATGGGTATTTCGCCCAGCGTCAGAGTGATCGTCTTGGTCGTGGCGAAAACGCTCGCATCGAAGATCACGACGCGCGATTCGGTGGCGGCGCTTGCTACAGCGAATGCGATCGCTTCACGCAGGCTGAGGTCGCCCGGGCCGAAATTGCCGTCGGCTTCATCGACAGTGATGTCTACGATCAGCGGCCCAGGCTGTCGCTCGACTGCACCGATGTCGATGTCCGACCCCGATTGGCGAGGCACGCCGCGTTGGTCCCCCACCAATGAGGCGGAGTTGGCGCCCTGGTCCAAAACCGGGCTTTTCGTCGCGGGTACGTGCGTCAACGTCTGTCCGCCGTTGTCTTGCAACGGCCCCAGCTTCAGATCAATTCCGAAGGGCAAATTGTTGCTGCCGCCCAATGTAAACCCGGTTGAGTCGCCGATCGCGCTGAAGTTGGCGATGACCTTGCCGCCGTTGCTGATGTCATCGCCGGTGCTTTTTCCCGCGTTGCCCGAAACGATCGTGCTTTCGATATTGATGACGCCGCTGGAAAACTGGACGCGTGAAATGCCGCCGCCATTGCTCTTGGCCGAGTTGGCGGTGATCGTGCTGTTCTGTACCGTGCAGGTGCCATTAAAACCCAGGCCGAGAAGAATGCCGCCGCCGATGTTCGAGGTCGCCGAATTGCCGGAGATTGTACTGTTGAGAACCGTGAATCCTCCTGCTAGAGGCGGGCCGTTAAAGTAAATCGCACCGCCGCCAGTCGCGCTGTTTCCCGACAAAGTCGAGTCTTGAATCGTCAACGACCCGGCAACGACAGCGATGCCGCCTCCCGCCGAAGTTGTCTTGTTGTCCCGGACGGTGCAACGCGTCAACGTCACCGACTCATCGCCGATAAGGATTCCCCCGCCCTGATTGGTCCCGCTCAGCAGTCCGCCGGTAATGGTCAAGTCACTCATGCTGACAACCACCGTGCCGGTGCCGTTAATGTTGAGCACCCGCCCGTTGTTGTTTCCGTCGATTGTCACACCCGATGGCGGACCCACAACAGTCAATGACCCATTGATCGTGAGTTCTCCACTCGTTAGCGTGATCGTCAATGGTGGGTTGTTAAAGGAACTGTCGAATACGATCGTATCCGCACCCACATTTTTGTTGGCGTTTTCAATGGCGCTGCGAAAATCGTTCGGGTCAAAAATGGTGTCCGCAGCGCTGGTGACCGTGTAAGTGTTGGGCACGGTGCGGTCTTCCAATGGTTGCAGTCGCAACCGGACCCGTCGTCGAGTAACTACTTCCGGTCGGAACGAACGAACTAACCGTTTGGCGTCATCGGCCCGGCCGTACCAACGTCGTGCAAACCTTGTCATGGCATAACCCTCCCGGCACGAAAGCCCGGATTTTCCACCTCCGAAAGCGATCCTGCCATCTCCTAATACGGAGGGTGTGACATAACCGCTGACGCAGTAGAATCGCTTAGTCCCGACGATTCCTGTGTTTCCCATGAACCAATCGACTTCTGACCATCTGAGCCAGATTTCCACGAAATGGACAATGATTTGCCGCGCCCACGCCGTTGCCGCGCCGGGGGCGACTTCGGCCCAGCACGCCCTTTTGGAGCGGTACGGCGGGGCCGTCTCGCGCTACTTGCTCGGTGCCGTGCGCGATCCGGACGTGGCCGCCGAGTTGGCCCAGGATTTTGCGGTGCGCTTCCTGCGCGGCGATTTCCATCGCGCCGACCCGGAGCGTGGCCGCTTTCGCAACTACCTGAAAACGGCGATGATCCACATGGTCACGGATTATCGCCGGCAACAACGTGCGCAGCCCCGGCCATTGGAACACGACACACCCGCGCCCGACCAGGTTGACGCCGACGATGATGCGGTGTTCCTCGCCAGTTGGCGAACCGAATTGTTGGAACGCACCTGGGCGGCCTTGGCCCGGCTACATCCGATGCAACACGCCGTGTTGTTGCTGCGTGTGTCCGAGCCAGAGTTGCCTTCGCCGGAAATGGCTCAGCGCGTCGGCGCGGCGCTGGGCCAGCCCGTTAACGCCGCGGCTGCTCGAAAGGCGCTGCAACGGGCCCACGGAAAGTTCGCCGACCTGTTGCTGCGCGAGGTGGCCGATTCGCTCGACGACTCGTCGCCTGAGGCCTTGGCCGAGGAGTTGACCGCGTTAGATTTGTTTCGCTATTGCCGCGCGGCGTTCGCCCGCTTCGCTTCCGCCACCAACGCTTGAAACTCGGGCCGGTTGCGCACCGCCTCAAGTTCTTCATAACTGAGCCAATGGAGTTGGTTGGCGCGATCCAATTCCATAGCGCGCCGCATCGCGGCGATGGCGTCGTCGGCAAACGGCGCGTCGGGCGCGAGTACCGATGCCCGCGCGAGAATCCGCGCCGACCGCACCCACTGTTCGCCGTCATGTGGCAACAGTTGACACGCCGACCGCGCGGCAGCAACGGCGTCGGCGGTCCGCTGCAATTCCAACAGCGTCATGCCGCGATTGAAATGATGATTCGTGAGGAACCTGCGATACCGCGGCACTTGCGGGGCGGCGGCAACGACCGCGGCCTGTAGTTCGATGGCTCGATCCAGGCCCGTCAGCGACTCGTCGTGCCGTTTCATGAGCCTCAGAATCAGGCTTCCGTCATTCCAACAGCCGGCTAATTCGCTGCGATAGTCCAAATGGTCGGGCTGCGCATCCAAAAGTTCGGCCCGCAATTGCCGCGCGGATTCCATCAGTGTCAGCGCCTCGGCCAGCGGCTGGCCGACGATCATCAGGAACCCGAGATTTTGCAGCAGTGCCGCCCGATCACGCCGATATTGCACGACGTGTGATCGTGGCCCGGCGAAGGCCTCCAACTCCGTCAGCGCCCGGCGACCGGCCGCGATGGCTTGCGACCGCGTCTCCGGCTGACGTGGATCAATCAAAAGCCGCGTCAGTATGGCGATGCGAAAGTCGGCGCGAACCGCTTCCGCGCGGCGCTCCGGATCGTCGCCTACGCTGGCAATGATGGCCCGGTTTTTCTCCAGAGCCGGCAGCAACAACTCCGGACGCAATTGCGCGTGCCGCAAGTGAAAGAGTTGGTCGGTGTCGAGCGAATCGAACAAACCCGTGAAGTCGTCGGCCGCTTGTTGATACCGCGCCAAGTTGGCCTCGGCCGTTGTCCGCTGACGCTCGGCCGTGTCGTACAGGGATTCGGCCCGTCGCCATTGGCCGAAGATGCCGACTACACCAGCGGTCAATGTCACTGCCAGCGCCGCCAACAGAGCGGCGACCTTCGGACTGCGCCGCGCCCACCGCCACAAACGACCTGCAACTCCGACAGGCCGGGCCATGATGGGCTGCCCGTCGAGGAAGCGCCGCAAGTCGGCGGCCAAGTCGCTGGCCGCACCGTATCGTTGACCCGGCGCTTTTTGCAGACACGTCAGGCAGATCGTGCTCAGATCCCGCGGCGTCGCCGGCTGCACGCGCGACAACGCCAGCGGTTCCGCTGTCTCTACCAGGTGCAGCGTATCCCACATCGTCGCCGCTTGAAACGGCGGCCGCCCCGTGACACACGCATACAGAATCGCGCCCAGCGCATACACATCCGCGCCGATGCCAATGTCATGTGGCCGACCCGCGATTTGTTCGGGTGCCATGTAGCTCGGCGTGCCCAGAATCGTGCCGCTCTTGGTCGCCCCAGGATCCTCGGTCAGCACCCGGGCCAGCCCGAAGTCGGCAATCTTGATGATGGGCAGTACAGCGGCAACATTCCGCGCCTCGCTGTCCGCTGCCCACTGGCCACCGCCCATTAACACATTGGCCGGTTTCAAATCACGATGAACAACGCCGTGGTCGTGGGCATGTTGCACGGCCCGCGCGAGTGTTTCGACCAGGGCCGCAGCCTCAAGTGGCGGCATCGGACCGCGGGCTAGCCGGTCTTGCAGTGTGCCGCCGGCCACATATTCAAGTGCGAGGTACGGCCCACCGGCATGCTCGCCGACTTCAAAGACTTGCAGGATGTTCGGGTGTTGTAGCGCCGCCGCCGCTCGAGCTTCGCGCAGCAGCCGGTCGCGCTCGTCCGGCCGCGACAGCGGACCACTACGCAAAAACTTCAACGCCACCCATCGGCCCAGACGAAGGTGCCGCGCGCGATAGACCA
>JANNLP010000162.1:0-22155 GCA_031396905.1 Gemmataceae bacterium | reverse complement strand
CGTGCAGAATTGTTGGGCATCGTGACGGTGGACGAGCATGGCGAAATGAACCTGGCGCGGCTGACGCGCGAGCAGTCGGCCCGACGGTTTGATATCGGGCCGGTCGAATACATCGATGTGGCGATGCCGGGTGATACTCATTTGGCGTGCGTGAAAACCGGCTTGTATCTCATTCGCGACACCGATCAACCCATCGCAGTCTTATTCAACAAACCTGCCTATTCGTGGCAGGACGTCCTCAAAATCGAAGTGATGGCGGCCGAGCGCGAAGTCGCGGAACGTTTCCTGCGTCAGCTCACCCGGATGACCAAACACGGCAACGCTTATCGCGGCCATGTGTTATCCGTCCAACAAGATTGCCAGGGTTCAACAACGGTTGTCTTTCATCATCTGCCCAGGATCGATCGCAACGAGATCATCCTGCCCGAAGTATTGCTTGCACGCATTGAACGGCAAACAATGAGTTTCAGTCGCAATGCCGAGCGGTTGCGGGCGGCGGGCCGTCATCTCAAGCGCGGCATCCTCATGCATGGCCCGCCCGGTACAGGCAAAACACTTTCTGCAATGTACTTGGTTTCACAAATGCCGGGCCGTACGGTCATCCTGCTCACCGGCGGCGGCATGGGATCCATCGAAACGGCATGCAAACTTGCTCGCCTGTTAACGCCCGCCACCATCATCCTCGAAGACGTGGACCTCATCGGCACCGAGCGCGGTCATCAAACCGTCGGCGCCAACGCCTTACTCTTCGAACTGTTGAATCAAATGGACGGCCTCGCCGACGATGCCGACATTCTGTTCGTGCTGACCACGAACCGACCTGATGTTCTAGAGCCAGCCTTGGCATCGCGCCCCGGCCGCATCGACCAAGCCATCGAGATTCCCCCGCCCGACGCCGACTGCCGGCGACGCTTGTTTGAACTGTACGGCCGCGGCCTGGAAATGCAGATCACAAACATGGACGGCCTGGTCGAGCGCACCAACGGCGTCAGTGCCGCCTTCATCCGCGAGCTACTCCGCAAAGCCGCCGTCTTCGCCGCCGAGGATGACGATGCCGCACAATTGATCGTCCGCGACCGCAACATCGAAGAAGCGATGACAGAGTTGCTAGTGGCGGGAGGAGCGTTGACACAGAGTTTGCTGGGGGCGAGCGGGGTCGGGTAGTGTAGAGACTTTGCGGATCGGCGTAGAGTTCTGGTGCGCAACGCCTCCACACACTCAACAATTGAACGTTTTCTTGGATGTCTTGTTTGAGATTCTTGGCACACACGTTGCCGAGTATCGGCTGTTCGTTCCCTCAGCCCTTGTCCCCCTCACCCCTCCCACTCTCTCCCGCCACATGCTGCAGCATTTGATGGATGCTTTTCTTCGCTGCCTTGATCAATGGCTTGGCTTCTTTCAGGGTTTCGGGCAGCGTGCTGGTTCCGAGCGGGGGCACCGGCGCAAGCGGCGGCAGGTCGGGCCAGAGACGGCCTTCGTGACCGGGGAGCCAATATTCGAAGGGGGCGCGATTGCGGCCGGCTCCTTGCCGACAGACGCGCTTGTCGGCCACCGCGCGCTCCAGCCATTTCCAGAGAGTCACCCGATGCGGCCGCTCATGATCGTCGGGCCAATGCTTGTAAATGTGGCTCCGCGTCAATTTGTAGTCCGCATCTTCCAGGATCGTCTTCAACACTTTCCAGCCAAATTCGTATTCCTTCGCGCCGACATCGGTGACCAGCTTGTAATCCGTCCCGTCCTCGGCCCATTCAATCAGGCGATCGCGCGGCGTCGCGGCAAAACGGCTGCGGACACGCAGCCAGCGGCGACGATCGTTCGAGGTCGCACCCGGTGTCCTATCCAGTTCCAGCAAGACATCGGCCCACGCGGCCAGCGCCCGGGTGCCACGGGGCATCAGTGCTTTGGTTGACTGGTTTTTGCTCGGATGATGCAATAACAGCACGCTCGCACCCGCATCAGCCAACAGCCGCACCGGCGCCATCGCCTCGTACATGAGTGATGGATGGTTCTCGACATAGCAGGGCAACAACGGCCCCAGGGGATCAAAGACGACGAGATCGAGCGGCTGTTGCCGATGCTCTTCGACAATCTGTTTCAGCAATTCCCGCCACTGTTCCAGTGACGGCGGCCCAAGGAATGGCCGTACGATGAACCCGACATTGGCAAACTTCAGCGTGCCATCGCGGTTGAGCCAGAGAGTTTCCATCTCTTCTGTGATTACCACGACGCGGGCCGGCGCCACCGGGATCGCCGCCAAAGTGCCGCCCGCCGCCAGCTTGGAAAGCAGCACCGAGATCAGCGTCGTCTTCCCGGATTTTTCGCGACTGGTCATCACCGTGACGCCGCGCTTGACCAGATAACCAGGCCAAAGCCAATCCAATGGCGGGGCACCCGCGGTTCGCAATTCGTCGATCCAACGGAGTTGAGCGACCATCACAGGCTCCAAAACGAACAAAACAAACAATTCGAGATTACCCGGACTAATGATGATTGCAATGTCGGTAGTGGTCCGTTCCGGGTATTTTCCGAGAGCTTTACTTGCTCAAATCAAAGAGATGCACGCCGCCACTGCTGCCGAAGGCGAGCGTTTTGCCGTCGGGGGAAAACGCCAGGCCACCGACATAGCCGTGCGGTGCGACAAAGGTCCGCGTCGGCAGTTTGCCATCCAAGTCCACGAGCGACACGCGCGGCTGCGGCATTTCCTGAGGGTCAGGCTCCCGTTCTTTGACAAGAGCCGGGTCGCCTTTTGGCGTCCACACAAGCGCTAGCGTTTTTCCATCAGGAGCGATGGCAAACGCCCAACTGGCTTGTTCACCGCCGTAACGCAATGTGCGTTCGATTCGTTGGTCATCGACATTCCAAACTAGAAGTTCGCCCGATTCGTCAACGGTAACGAAACGCTTGGAATCGGGAGTGAAAAGGCTATGTGCCCATCCGTATCGTTCCGGATCGCCCCGACCCAATAAGACGCCACGGTCTGCTAAAGTCTTGGCGTCCATGAAACGGAATTCGACCGGTGCGCCCTTTTTGCCGCCGAGAGCCGCGGGCAACGTTTTGCCGTCTGGGCTGATCGACGGCAACTGGAAAAAGCGATCCTTTTCGGGACAAGAAACACTCAATAGCTCCATCCCGCTGGCAAGGTCCACAACCCGGACACAAGACGTCTTCGCCTCGAAGTCGTTTTGGTAGAATGCGACCGTCGTTCCATCGGGGCAATAGAACGGCTCCGCATAACCATCAGTCAATTTCCATTGTCTGCTCGTGGCCAGGTCGCGCACCATCGTGACATCCAGCACAACCTGATCGTTGTCACGACTGGGCCGTTCTACGTATGTGAGGTATCGGCCGTTCGGCGACAGCGCCGCGAAAGTTGGCCCCGAACCAGGACTAACTTCAAACGAATTGGTTTCCTTGCCGCTGATCAAATCCCAAGCGCGAATCCTGCCCGAATGCTCAATTCGCAACCGCCTCTTGCCGTCGCGTTCGAAGTCATTCACCTGTCGTTTTTCAACAGAGACATAGAGCGACTTCCAATCGGGCGCTAACAGAGCGTAGTTAAAGGTACCGCGATAACCGGCGGGCGTTTCAATCCGGCGGACTTCCTTCCTAGTCGCTAAATCCCAGAACTGAATTAATCCGGACGGATATCCGGAGGCAAACAACTGGGTGCCATCGGATGAAAATCTCACCTGCCGCATAGACGCAGTGCGGTTGGGATGAACCAGGGTTGTGATCAGGCTGTCTGCAATTGGCTCAGTTTTCGGGCCAGCTTTGGCCGGCAGCACGGAAATCTCATGCGTCGTCGGTGCGACTCTCGCGCCCTGCCACGCGTCGAAGGAAACAGTGATTTTTGCAGGACCGGACCCGACAGTGCTTACGACCCGCACGGGGCCGTCGAGGTTGACTCCTCAGCACCGATCCTTGATCTCATAAAGCTCTTTGAGCGGTGGTCCGCCGGGCTTCTCCGTTGTGTATTCAACTTGGACCGTGGGCTTGGCGGCTTCGGGAATTGTGCCTTCGTATTTGATCATGGAGAAAGCGCCCGGTCCTTGACCTGGCGTGCCGACCACCAACACGATCTCGCTCTTTCGACCGACGCGCATCGTGGGCAACTCGGCGTAAAAGGTCACTTGCAACGGGCCGCCGAGATGGACCACAGGAGCATCGGCCGGAGCGTCCGCGAAGAACAATGTGCCGTTCAGATCGATTGGACCGGCATTAAACGTTACGCGACCTTCAATGCCGCCACCCTTGATGCCCGGCACGGCGACGTCGGCAATTATCACTGCCAATGGCGTCATTGGATTCTTGACCATCGCCGCCTTGATTTCAGGACGGCTACGCATCGATCCTTCGGCATACGCCTTGACCGGTGTCGTGATCACGGTCACGCTCTTGTGCGTTTGGCCACCGATGTTAAGCGTGCCGACTTCAAACGTATGGCCTTGATCATCCGAACTGCCCTTGGGCTTCTTCTCGGCAGTCACTCGCTTGCCGGCCTCCGTGAGGTCACCGTTGCCGTTGCGATCCACGTACAAAGCGTCGCCATCCAGCACGAGCCAGGCTCGGTCTTTACCCTCAGCGCCAAAGACCAGCAGCAGGTACTTTGGCGATTTAGATTGATAGTCGGGTTGTTTTGCAATGGAGCGGTCGATGGTTGTCGGCACCGCCAGCGCGGAACTGGTAAACCAACCGGCCGCGAAGATAAGAGCCATTCGTAACATGGTTGGGCTCCGGTCAGACTGGAGGGTTCCCATCTCAACATAGACTGCCGTGCTCATCGTTGGCAAGCAGCGACATCGCTTTTCCGGGGACGGCTGATGATTGGCTGCTCCCAAGCAATGTCGGGCGGGCATTTTCACATGTGGATTTAACGGACTTAGAATCGTTGCCGGGCTTTCAAATCTGAAGATCATTGCGGGCCAAAAAAGACTCCAAATGAATGGCGCGAACTGGGTCACAAAGTCACAATCGACAATGATTTACATTCACACACACTCCCGCGATTTTGTTGAGACAATCGCCGCATCTGGGGTGGGTGTATATGGCGGCAACGATCGACCTAACTAGCCGTTCCGCCGCAGCCCCGCCGAATCGCTCACACCCAGGTTCTCGTAGATCTGTCGCGTCGCATCAGATCGATTCAACGTGTAAAAATGAATGCCACGGACGTTGCGGTCCAGCAGCAGGCGGCATTGCTCGGTGGCCCAGTGAATGCCGACTCGCGCCACGGCAGCATCATCGGTGCAGCGATCGAGCGAGCGCAGCAGTGCGGCGGGTATGCGCGCTCCCAAAGCTAGTTCAGCCATACGTGCTAAACCCGCTTTGCTCGTTACCGGCATGATCCCGGCAAGAATTGGCACCTTGATACCTGCATGTTCGCAGCGCTCGCGGAAGTCATAGAAGTCGCGGTTGTCGAAGAACAATTGCGTGACGATGTAGTCCGCGCCGGCATCTACCTTGGCTTTGAGATGTTCCATCTCCTTGAGCCGATTCGGCGTGCCGGGATGACCTTCGGGAAAGCCAGCCACGCCGACACCGAAACCGCGCGGGTCCGGCGTCTTTGAACGGCCGCGAATGTACTTCACGAGATCGGTGGCATAGCGAAATGCATCGCCGGTGCGGTCATGGTCGGCTCGCTCTTTCGGTAAATCGCCCCCGAGCGCAAGCACGTTTTCGATGCCAGCGTCGGCATAGCGATCCAGAATTGATTCCAGTTCCTCCTGGCAATGGCACACGCAGGTCAGATGCGAGATGGCCGTGAGGTCGGTTTCTTTCTTGATGCGCACAACCAAGTCATGCGTGCGCTCACGGGTCGAACCGCCGGCACCATAGGTCACGGACACGAATGATGGCCGTAGTTCCTGCAACTGGCGGATCGATTGGAACAAGTCGCTCCAGGCCGCGTCGCTCTTCGGCGGGAAGAACTCGAAGCTGAACGTCGTGGGATGTTCGCGGAAGATGTCGAGTATGTGCATGGTCGAAGTTATTGTATCTCAAGCCGCTTGCAGTTCCTTGACCAGATTCGCCACCAGGACCGGATCGTTCTGCTTCAAAAGATGGTCGATCCGACTTTGCGGGACTTCCAGCTTTTTGAGCGTGTTGGCCACCGATAGCCAGACCTTTTCCCGCTTCTTGCCCTCGGCCAGGTACAGGTCCGTGACCAGTTCACTGAGCCGCTGAAGCTGGATCGTGTCCTTGTTCTCGTAATACCGTTTGATGATGCCTTGCTGATGTCGCGTGTATTCGTCGAGCGGCATGGCCGGTTCCTCCGTGGGGGCTGGCAAAACGCCCATCCCGGATAGACTACGCGGAATCCGTGCAATGGTCTTGAGGTCGGCGAATGCGGGCCGTGGTGCAGCGCGTTTCCAATGCCCGCGTCGTGCTGGGAGGCACTACCGTCGGCGAGATCGGCGTCGGGCTGCTCGTACTGCTTGGCGTCACGCATACTGATACCGATGCCGAGGCCCGGAAGCTGGCCGAGAAGATTACCGGGCTGCGCATCTTTCGCGATGACGACGACAAAATGAACCGCGACGTGTCGGAAGCCGGCGGCGGCGTACTGGTGGTGAGCCAGTTCACACTGCACGGCGATTGTCGCAAAGGTCGTCGGCCGAGCTTCGTGGCCGCCGCTCGGCCGGAGCAAGCCGAGCCGTTGTACGAAGCGTTCGTGATGTACCTTCGCGGGGTTGGCATTACGACTGCAACAGGCAAGTTTGGCGCGATGATGCAAGTTGAACTCGTCAATGATGGTCCCGTGACATTGATCCTCGATACAGAGGAGCTTCGGTGAGCGACACTCCGCAATTCCAAAAACGCCTGGGACTCTTTGACGGCACCATGTTGGTGGCCGGTTCGATGATCGGCTCCGGCGTGTACATCACGTCGGCCGGCATCGCCCGCGACACCGGTGGGGCCGGCTGGTTGCTAGCCGCATGGGCCGTCGCCGGCGTGATGACCATATTAGGCGCGTTGGCTTACGCCGAGTTGGCCGCGATGATGCCGCAGGCCGGCGGGCAATACGTTTATCTGCGCGAAGCGTACTCGCCGCTCTGGGGATTTCTGTATGGTTGGACGTCGTTCACGGTGATTCAGACGGGCACGATCGCGGCGGTGGGCGTAGCGTTTGCGAAGTTCCTTGGAGTCTTAGTGCCCCCGTTGGGCACCCGTGATGCATCACGATTCAGTAACTTTGCCAATGATCCGACGGTTCTTTGGGGCATTAAGTTCAGCGAGCCACTCAAATTGAAACTCCCACTTCCGTGGTTTGCCGAACCACTCGAGGTATTCAGTCAGTCGGAGTTCACGATATCGGCAGGACAGTTAATTGGGGTTTGCACAGTCATCGCATTGACTGTTTGGAATTGTCGTGGCGTACGGGAAGGAAAGTGGGTGCAAAATCTTTTTACGGTGACCAAAATAGGATCGCTGCTTTTCGTGATCGCCGTGGCCTGGTTCTTCACGCACAACACCGCAGTTTGGCAGAAAAACTTCGCCGATCCCTGGAGCGGCATCTCGAGTACGGCTAATTATGCAGAAACACAGAAACTGGCACCGGCATCCGGCCATCTGACAATTGCGCTCATGGTCTTCGGTGGTGCGTTAGTGGGATCGTTGTTCTCATGCGATGCATGGAACAACGTCACCTTCACCGCCGGTGAAGTGCGCAATCCGCAGCGGAATCTGCCGCTATCGCTGATTCTTGGCACCGGTAGCGTTATCGGGCTCTATTTGCTGACTAACGCCGGCTACCTCGGCAGTTTGACCACCAGCCAGGTGGCCAATGCCAGCAACGACCGCGTTGCTACGGCGCTGATCGAAACCTGGAAGCCCGGCCTCGGCGTGACCATCATGGCCATCGCCATCATGATCTCGACATTCGGCTGCAATAACGGCTTGATCCTCATGGGTGCCCGCCTCACATATGCCATGGCCCGCGATGGATTGTTCTTCCGCTCGGTGGGCAAACTCAACAAGAACGGCGTGCCCGCCGTGGGCCTTTGGCTTCAAGCGCTTTGGGCCAGCGCGTTGACTTTCTCGGGAACTTACACCGATCTCTTGGACTACGTCATCTTCGCCGCGTTACTCTTCTATGCCCTCACCGTCATCGGCCTGTTCGTTTTGCGCAAGAAACGACCCGATGCCGACCGGCCATACCGGGCATTGGGTTATCCAATCCTGCCGGCACTCTATGTATTGCTTTGCTCAGCGGTGATGCTCGATTTGCTGATCGTCAAACCCAAACTGACCTGGCCGGGGTTGATCTTGGTGCTGGTCGGGATTCCGGTGTATCTTGTGTGGAAGGCCGTCGGCAAACCGGCCGCTATTCAGGAGGGATGAACGATGGTACGCATTGTTTTGGACGCTGAGTTACGGCGCAAGCTCAACGACCTCCGCGAGCCGGTCGAATTGTTCGACGAAGCCGGCGAGTCGTTGGGCATCATCAAGAGCACAAACAACCGATATCCCGACAAGAATTGGGAACCGCCGATTGGGCCGGATGAACGTCCCCCGTTTGGAAACCAACGAATGTACACGCCGGAGGAAGTTCGAGAGGCACTGCGGTAGCTGTAATGTACAAAGTCATATGGGTCGATTCCGCGTATCGGCAGCTCGTCGCTATTTGGGCGACGGCCGAAGAGAGTGAACGAACGCGGATACGCGACATTTATGACGAAATCAATCGCCTCCTTCGAGACGACCCGGAAAGCCTAGGCGAATCAAGGGAACCGGATTATCGAATCGATCACATTTCTCCACTTGGGTTTCGCTTCCGTGTTGATTCAATAAACAAAGGAGTACTCGTAACTAAAGTCTGGAGATACGACTAAACCCGCCACCCCGCCGACCGTGAAAGGTCATCCATGCTGAACCGACTCTTCGCGACCAAGTCACTCGAACTGCTCCACAAGGAAATGGGTGAGGACGAAGGCCGCCTGCGCCGCGTCCTCGGTCCGATCGGGCTGACATCGCTCGGCGTCGGTGCGATCATCGGTGCCGGCATCTTCGTGATGACCGGGCGGGTGGCAGGCGAAGATGCCGGACCAGCAATTGTCGTGTCGTACATGGTTGCCGCCCTCGGATGCGCCTTCGCGGCATTCTGCTACGCCGAGTTCGCATCGATGGCACCGGTCGCGGGCTCGGCCTACACGTATGCCTACGCCACGCTCGGCGAACTCGTTGCCTGGATCATCGGATGGGATTTGGTCCTTGAATACGCGATGAGTTGTGCGACGGTCGCGTCGGCATGGACAAAATACTTGAATGCTTTTTTGAAGGCGCTCTTTGGCCCCGACTTTACCATCCCCGCGCAATGGTGTCGGGACCGAATGACCGACCCGACAGCCATCATGAACCTGCCGGCGGTCGTCATCATGCTGTTGGTGACCGTTGTGTTAGTCATTGGCATCCGCGAAAGCGCCTTCTTCAATGCTGTCATGGTGGCCATCAAATTGGGCGTGGTGTTGTTGGTGATCGCCGTTGGTTACAACTATGTGAACAAGTCGTATTGGACCGAAATCCCGCAAGAGGCTCGTCGGCAGCCGCAGGAATTCGTCATGCTGGACGCCGCAAAAAAACAGGTTCTGGAGATTGAGAAGAAGCCCGATGGCGAAGCGGCCACCAATGAACGCATCAAAATGCTGAAAGATTTCGCTCTCGCGGAGTATCGAACTTCCCGACTGCCGGCCATCCGCGCCGCGTTTGACAAGGCCGGTGCGGGACAATCCGAGGCTGCAAAACGCCTTGATAAGTTTGAAACAAACCTCAAGAAGCACCTTCCGACGAATGAAACCGACTCCGCAGCCGCCGCCGCCGTCATCAAACAGGCCGACGGCCTGACTGAAACCTACCTGAAAAGCAAATGGGGCTTACTGGGTCTATTAGGAATTGACAACGCGCTCAAATCCTCCGACCACAAAAGCAACTTCTTTCCATTCGGCCTATCCGGCATGATGGTCGGCGCGGCTCTTGTGTTTTTTGCATTTATCGGCTTCGATTCCATTTCCACCCACTCCGAAGAGGCGGTCAAGCCGCAACGTGACGTGCCATTCGGGATCCTGGCGTCGTTGTTTCTATGCACGCTCCTCTACATTGCAGTTTCTTTGGTGATTACTGGCATGGTGCCTTATCCGGAAATCGACGAAGACGCGGCCGTGGCCACTGCATTCCTGCAACTTGGCGAGGAGACCCAAAGCGGCTTCTTGAAGACGATTGCCGCGTTGGTCGCTTGTGGCGGCTTGGCGGGAATGACCAGCGTTATTCTCATCACCTTCCTCAGCCAGGCGCGGATCTTCCTCGCCATGGCCCGCGATGGCATGTTGCCGAAGTCGATCTTTGGCAGTGTTCACCCCAAGTTCAAGACGCCTTATATCTCGACGATTCTGACTGGTTTGGTGATTGCGGTCATTGCCGCGTTCACGAAGACGTCTTTCCTCGAAGAAATGGTGAACATCGGCACGCTCTTCGCCTTTGTCATCGTCTGCGCGGCCGTATTGATATTGCGAATCAAGCGGCCCGACGCGAAACGGCCGTTCCGATGCCCGCTGGTGTTCATCGTCGCTCCGCTGGGCATTTTGGTGAATGTCATCATGATGCTGTTCCTGCCCGTGCATTCGTGGCAGCGGCTGGGATACTGGATGGCCGCCGGGCTTATCCTCTATTTCTGTTACGGCTTCTGGAACAGCACACTGGCCAAGAATTCTCGGGCGGCCCATGCCTAACTCCACGCTCATCGTGGCCGTTGAGTCGCGCCTCGTCCGCGTGCCGCTGCCGAAGGGTCGCAGTCTGCCTCGTGTCGAAAATGCCGGCGCTGATGAGCCGACGGATATTGTCCTGTTGATTGCAACTGTGCGCACTGGCGACGGTGCCACCGGCACGGGCTATGCCGCCGTCCCCGGCACTGGCCGTGCGGAACAGGTGCTGCTCGATGAGTTGTTCGCGCCTGCCGTTCGGGGGGCCGAGCCGTTTTCCATCGAACGCATTTACGGAAAAGCGAAGCAACAATGCCCGGAGATCATGCGCGGCGGTGCCGAAGCCAGGGCCTATGCCGCGCTGGATATCGCACTGTGGGATCTACAGGCACGTTTGGCTAACTTGCCGCTATGGCGACTACTGGGCGGCGCACGCGAAACCACGCCGTGCCATATCGCCGCCACGGCTTGGTCCGGCCTCTCGGCCGATCGAGTCATTGAAATCGCCAAACCGCTGTTGGCCGACGGCATTCGCGGGCTGCGTGTTGGGGTCGGCTCGCGCGATCCGATTAAGGATGCCGGCAAACTGCAACACATCAGGGATGAGCTTGGCGAAGTAGTTTGGTTCGGAGTAGCTGGCCATCAAGCCCTGGACCTGAATACCGCTCTCGCTTTCGGTCGCTTCCTCGAAGAGGAAATGGATGCCGACTTATACGCCGACCCCTGCCCCGCTGACGATGTGGAAGCCTATGCCCGACTCGCCAACGAACTTGAAGTGCCAGTCGCTGCCGGCAGCACACTCGGTGCCGGTGCCTTTCCCGACTTGATCGCACGAACTCGGGTAGGTGTGCTACAACCAGAATT
The DNA here is from genome assembly GCA_031396905.1 of Gemmataceae bacterium. Classification (GTDB taxonomy): domain Bacteria; phylum Planctomycetota; class Planctomycetia; order Gemmatales; family Gemmataceae; genus JAIBBI01. Next base: position 10,600 of record JANNLP010000162.1, on the reverse strand, counting down.
GGGCAGGGTGGGTGGTATTACTCCCATGCTAAAGATCGTTGACTTGGCTGAGGCGAACCATCGCGTGGTCATGCCGATCGGTTCGACGGAGATTTCTGTTCACGTGGCGTGCGGACGTTCGGCCGTCGTTGCTGTCGATCATCAGCCAGCATTTGCCTTAATTTGTGAAAACTGGCCAAAATTATTACTCGGCCAGTTTTCACCGCAACCGATTCCTGGAATTGGACTTACGATAAAATCGCCGTTCTAGACGGCAAATTATTTGGAGACTCGAGCAGAAATCGCGTTTTTCACACCCGGTTTGGTCAACGAGATACGATTGTATTAGTAGAGGCCCATGTCACCGGCTGCCTGTGGAAGGTGCCAAGCCGTTCGGGTCACCGACGCCCAGGGTGCCCCAGCGGTCAGGAGCGCCCTCCTCCCGCCGGACCCGTCTGCGCCCAAGGCGGGCCGGCTGCTTTTTCATTTCTGAGCCAGGACGTTCGAGGCGTCGCTTTCCTGAACGTCATCTACCGCGGCTACGTCGCCGATACGTTTCGGCAACACAAATCGCAATTTGCCGCCAAGTGCTTTTTTGTCGCGTTTCATCGCTTCAAGCCATTCGCGAATTCGCGCGGAGTGGGGCGGTTGAACCGGTAGCCCGAATCGCTGTAACAGCTCGACTTGTCGTTTCGTAACGTCGGATGATGCCATGCCGAGAAGTTCGGCCAATCGACTCGCGCAGACCATTCCCGCCGCCACCGCTTCGCCGTGCCGCATGGTGAATCCACCGACGGACTCAAACGCATGGGCAAACGTGTGGCCATAGTTCAACACAATGCGCAAGCCTGATTCCTCACGCTCATCCTTTTCGACGATCTGGACTTTGAGTTGGCAACAACGTGTCACAATATGTGCGACTGCGGCATCGTCTCGTTGAATCACAGCAGCGGCATTTGTTTCCAACCAACCAAAAAACTCGACGTCGAGGATCACACCGTATTTGACCACCTCGGCCAGTCCACATCGATACTCCTCAATTGGTAACGTCGCCAGCATGGCCGTATCAATCCAAACGCCAGCCGGCTGATGAAACGCGCCGACCAAGTTCTTGCCGTGCGGCAAATTGATGCCGACTTTGCCGCCCACGGAACTATCCACCATCGCCAATAGCGTCGTGGGTACCATCACCCAGGGCAACCCACGATTGTAAGTCGCCGCGACAAAGCCAACTAAATCGCCGACCACACCACCGCCCACGGCGATAAGTGCGGTCTGCCGATCAGCAGCCGCGTCGCATAGGCGATCGTACAAGGTCGCTGCCCCGGCCAGAGACTTCGATGATTCGCCGGAAGGAATCGTTGAACTGCGACAGGTAAAACCAGCATTCGTCAAAGTGCGGAACAATGCGTCGGCCTGATTCGCCACATTGGCGTCAGCAAAAATGTAGGCGCGGCGACCAGCGAGCCACTGCTTCAGAAGCGTGCCGATGTCGCCACCGTCGTTGACAGCAATGTCATAACTGCGCGGCCCGAGGTTGACGTGGATCATGGAGTGCTTAACCGTTGGTACGATCTTCAATGATATTACTCGGCCGCAGCCAATAACTGAACTCCGGGGCGGTAAAGGCGTCACGCACCGCCGGTTTGTCGCGGTTGAGCAACATAGGACGCCGTAGCCCTGGCAGGAATTGCACCTCGAATAACTCCTGAGCCCCGGCGGTGAAGTGCAACATGCCGAGTTGCGTGCCGTTTCGCGTGTCAATCAAAGCGACGCCGCATTGCAGGTTGGCAAAGCGTTCCTGGACCGGCAGTCCGCCGAAGATGTGCTTTTCACGAATTTGGCACATACCGATCAGTGCGAACGGTCCGATCAAGGCCAGGCCGCGCAGATATCCGGGCAGCGTGCAAATCACGTCGTGCGAGCCGGTTGCGGGATCGACCCTTCGCAGTTCTCCCGCGCCGGAGTTCAGGACCCAAAGCCGGTCATCATGCCATCGCGGTGAATGCGGCATAGCGAGGCCACGATGAATGACCGTACCATCCGCGATGCGCATCACAATGCCGCCGGTCGCCTTGCCGGCCCGCCAACCGCCCACCACGTCGGTCTCGCCCAGCGCTGTTACATAGACAGGTTTGTTATCGACGATCGCGAGTCCGTTCAGGTGACAACGGTCCTCGGGCACCGTGTCACTCAAGAATGGCGGTCGCCACACTGGCACGAAGCTGAACTCATCCGACAATTTGGCCAGGCAGCAAAAGCGTGTGGCGACGGCCCACAGGCCATCGTCGGCGAACGCCAAGTCGTGAATGTTGAGGTCGCCGGTCCAGTAACTGGCCCGCGGCAGAAACAACCCATCATAAACACCGCGATGATTCTCAAGATAATCGTTTGCTAACAGCTGTGCATTGGCGAACAGCGCGACTTCGTTGCGAGTCGCCAGTGCCAGCTTCGCGCCTTGCACCGCCATGCCCATCGGTTTGTCGAAGTGTCGCAACAATACCGATACCTGCCGGCCATCCCACCCCACCAACACCACTTTGCCGGCCTGGTAAGTGGTGATGGCCAATGATCCGCCGGACGATGCCAGCCAATTGGCGAAGTCGCCCGAGATGTCGCAGGCGATCGGGCTGTCGGCCCCCGGCGGCGGCACGTCATTCGTCATGGGGTCTACCGCATTGGCGGGCGAACGGTTATCCTACCCGCCGACGCCCCGTTGCAAGGCGGATTCACAAATGGACCCCCAAACCGTCGCTGAGATGTTTCGCCAGGGCACGCTGCACCACCAGGCCGGTCGGCTCAAGCAGGCTGAGGGTTTGTATCGCTCTGTCTTGCAATTCGACAAGACTCAGGCGTATTGCATGCAACAACTTGGGCTATTGCTGGCTCAACTCGAACGCCCCAAGGAAGGCGTGCCATTTCTTGAGAAGTCGTGCCAGTTGCGTGCCGACATTCCTGCCTTCTGGAACAACCTCGGCGAGTTGTATCGCCAAGTGGATCGGCTCGTCGAATCGACGCAGGCTCTCCACAAGTCATTACGCTTATCGCCGTTTTTCCCCGAAGGCCATTACAATCTCGCCAATACGTTGAAACAACTTGGCCGCCATGCTGAAGCGATCACTCACTACAACGAAGCCGTGCGTCTGCGGCCCAATTACGCTCGTGCCTGGTACAACCTCGGCAACACACTGCGCGAGGAAGGCCGCGTCGTCACTGCCATTGAAGCATATCGAAAAGCGCTGGCCTTGAAGCCCGATTGGGGCGATGCCCATTTGAACCTCGGCAACGCACTTTATGACATGCGCGACTTGGACGCCGCGTGCGACTCCTACCGCAAGGCCGCCACTCAACGTCCCGACGATGCGGACTTGGATGACAGCCTGGGCAATTGCCTTGTCGCCGCGGGCAAGACTGATGAAGCCAAGGAAGCCTATCGCCGAGCCGGTTCACGTCGGCCGGAGAAGTGGTTGCGAGCGCTGCGCTCCGATTTGCTCGCGCCGCCGGTTGCACCTAGCTTGGCATTCATCAGTGAATATCGCCAGAGCATTCCCGAGATATTGCGACGATACGCCGACCGCGGCCCAATTGATGTTGCTGATCTACACACGAGCGGTGCCGAGCCGTCGATGCTGCTGGCCTATCAGGGCGGCGACGAACGGCCGTTGAAGGAACAGTTCTCGCAGTTCTTTTGCGTGCGGTTACCGGCGTATGACCCACCGGCCAAACGTAATGGCAAGCCGTCGCTGGGCGTGGTCGTCACGCATGGTCACGAAGGCGTCTTCGCACGGTGTCTCGGTCCGCTAGTGGCGCGGTTGGATCGAAAGCTGCTCGATGTGAAACTAATTGCCAGCCGAAGCGGCATTAACGTATTGAAGCACATGTTGCCTGAAGCGAATTTTGATTTCGTTTTGCTGCCCGAGCGTGTGGATGATGCCAATCAACGATTGCGCGAGGTCGGCTTCGACGTATTGCTTTACTGGGAGATCGGCACCGATTCGATGAATTACTTCCTGCCGTTTTTTAAGCCGGCGCGCATGCAAGTGAACTGCTGGGGCTGGCCGGTCACTTCGGGTCATGTTGAAGTCAATCACTACCTGTCATGGGCGCAACTCGAGCCTTCGAATGGTCAAGACCATTACACCGAAACACTTGTGCCGTTGAAGAATCTGCCGACGTACTACATGCGACCACCGATGTCGCCGACGCCGCGATCTAAAGACACGTTCGGCTTCGCGACGAACGACCGTCTTTATCTCTGTCAACAAAACGTCCGCAAGTACCATCCGGATTTCGATTGCGTAGTCGCCGACATTCTGCGCGGCGACCCGCACGGCATCATCGGCATCATCGCCGATGAGCAACCTGCCATCACGGAGTTGTTGATGTGCCGCCTACGGGCCGCGATGCCGGATGTGGCCGGTCGATTGCGGGTTATTGGCCGGCTGGAGCGTGAGGCGTATCTGGAACTGGTCGCCGCCGCGAATGTGGTATTGGACACACCACATTACGGTGGCGGCGCAAATACCGTGCTGGACGCCGTCGCCGCAGGTACTCCAACAGTTACATGGCCCGGCCTTTACCATCGAGGCCGCTGGGCCGCGGCCGTGAATCGACTGTTAGGCTTGGACGAACTCAATGTCAGCAGCATCTGCGATTACGCGGCAAAGGCAATTCAAATAGCTGACAGCGACGAACCACAGATGCTGCTCCGAGAAACGCTTAAAAGCACTGGAACCGAGTTGTTCGAAAACATGGCTGCCGTGATTGAATGGCAAGAATGGCTATTGGCAATGGCAGCTCAACCTTCGATCTGAAAAAAACCCGGCAGCGGATATGGTTTCCGCAGCCGGGTCTTGGACTTCCGCTGTCGCTGTCTCGATTCCGTCCACTCAACTACATCCCGATGTCGCTCCACAGGTGTCGCACTTCGCACAGGCTCCGCTGCGGACAAGGGTCATTTGGCCGCATTCCGTGCACGGGTCGCCTTCGTAGCCTTTGAGGCGGGCTAGGCGGACGCGATCTTCGGCTGTGGTCATAGTGCGTGCGGCCTGCACCGTGGCAGGGCCAGGTGCAGTGCCGGAACCATTGCCGTTGCCATTGCCATTTTTGGCCAGATGCAAGTGGGTCGAACGCGGGGCAGCGAAGCGCTCCTTTTCCTTGGCCGGTTTCTTAGGATCGACAACGCGCTCGGCAATTACTTCTTCGGATTCGTAAGCCGGTTCTTCTTCCGGCTTGGGTTCTTCGTGCATCGCGTCGGACCGCAGGGCATCGGGGTCCACATGGGCCAGCTCATGCCGACCGAGATACGTAACCGCTAACTCGCGGAAGATATAGTCAATCAGCGACGTGGACATCTTAATGTGCGGATTTCCCTGCACGACGCCGTTTGGCTCGAAGCGGGTGAACACGAACGCATCGACGAACTCATCGAGCGGCACGCCATGCTGCAAACCGATGGATACGGAAATGGCAAAGCAATTCATCAGGCTGCGGAAGGCCGCGCCATCTTTGTGCATGTCGATGAAGATCTCGCCGATCGAACCGTCCTGGTATTCGCCGGTGCGGAGATAAATCTTGTGGCTGCCGATCTTCGCCTTCTGCGTATAACCGGCCCGGCGATCGGGCAAACGACGCCGACGGGCGATATAGCGCAGCACAATCTTCTCGGCGACTTTGACCGGGTCGGCTTTGATCGCGGCCGCTTCCACCTCGACGGGTACTTCGTCGTCGGTGTCTGACACCGAATTGAGCGGTTGACTGAGCTTCGAGCCATCACGGTAAAGCGCGTTAGCCTTGAGCATCAGTTTCCAGCTCAATTCGTAGGCTTTTTTCACCTCATCGACGGTCGCCTCATACGGCATATTGATCGTCTTGGAAATCGCCCCGGATATGAACGGCTGGGCGGCGGCCATCATACGAATATGCGATTCGACCGAGAGATAGCGCTGGCCGAACCGACCACACTTATTGGCACAGTCGAAGATCGGATAGTGTTCCGCTTTCAAATGCGGCGAACCCTCAATGGTCATCGTTCCGCAAACGTAGCGGCTGGCTTCCTCAATCTGCGATTTGCTGAAGCCCAATTCGGCGAGCAAATCGAAGCCAACCGCATCGAACCGCTCCTGCGGAATCTTGAGATTATCGCGAATGAAGTCATCACCCAAAGTCCAGCGATTGAATACGAAGCCCAGTTCGAATGCCGCAGGCAGTTGCGCTTCAATCCGCGCCAAGACGTCATCGGTGAAGCCCTTCATCTTCAGCGTGGACGGCGTAACGTGCGGGCAACCCGTCAACGTGCCGGCCCCGCGACAGTACTTCACGATGTCGTCAATCTGCCGCACAGAGTAACCGAGTTTTTCAAGCGCCGGCGGGATCGATGCGTTGATGATCTTGAAATAGCCGCCACCGGCCAACTTCTTGAATTTCACCAGGGCAAAGTCCGGCTCAATGCCCGTGGTATCACAATCCATCACCAGGCCGATGGTGCCGGTCGGCGCGACCACGGTGACCTGCGCGTTGCGAAAACCGTAGCGCTGTCCCAAGTCCAACATGCGGTCGCTGTCCTCACGGGCAGCGGCCAGCATCGGCGCCGGGCAGAACAGTGGATCAATTCCCACCGGCGTGACGGTCAGCCCTTCGTATTCGCCAGCCGGTGCGTTGTAAGAAGCGCGGCGGTGGTTGCGGACCACACGCAGCATTGCCTCGCGGTTGGCCTCATACCGCGGGAACGCGCCGAGTTCGCCGGCGATTTCGGCACTCGTGGCATACGACACCGAATGCATGATGGAGGTCAGCGCGGCCGTCTGTGCGCGGCCCGCCGGCGAATCGTACGGGATGCCTTGCTGCATGAGTAGCGCACCGAGGTTGGCATAGCCCAAACCCAGCGTGCGGTAATCGTAAGACCGCTGGGCCACCGGCACGCTCGGAAACTGTGCCATGTACACGCTGATTTCCAGAATCTGCGTCCACACGCGGCATGCATGGCGATAACCGGTAATGTCAAATGAACCTGTCGACTTATCGTAAAACTTCAACAAGTTGATCGACGCCAGGTTGCACGCGGTATCGTCGAGGAACATGTATTCGGAGCACGGGTTACTCGCGTTGATGCGTCCATCGGCCGGGCAGGTGTGCCATTCGTTGATGGTGGAGTCGTATTGGACACCGGGGTCGGCGCAGGCCCAGGCCGCGTTGGCGATTTCATCCCACAGTTGCCGGGCGCCGAGGATGCGCTTCGCCTTGGGGGCCCGGTTTTCGCGAGCGGCCTTTTCCTTTTCCGTACGCCAGTACAGCGACCACGTGGTGTCGTCGGCGACCGCACGCATGAACTCATTGGGAATGCGGACGGAGTTGTTACTGTTTTGGCCGCTCACCGTAAAGTACGCAGCAGAATCCCAATCGGTGTTGTACTCTTCGACTTGCAGGCCGGTGACGCCCTGTCGCGCCAATTGAATGACACGCTCAATGTAATTGACGGGCACCATCGACATCTTGGCGTCGTGGATCGCCTTCCTTAACTGCGGATTGCGCGACCGCTCCAGTCGGTCGTCGGGTTTGATTTCGGTGTTTTGACATGCCTTCAACACGGCGCTAAGGTGGCGGTTGAGCAGCTTGGAGCCAGTCACCAGCGCTGCGACCTTTTGTTCTTCAATCACCTTCCAGTTCACAAACTCTTCAATGTCCGGATGATCGAGATCAAGCACGACCATCTTGGCCGCCCGGCGAGTGGTGCCGCCGGACTTGATCGCGCCGGCCGCTCGGTCGCCGATGCGCAGGAATGACATCAAGCCGCTCGACTTGCCACCCCCGGATAGTGGTTCGCCGACCGCACGCAGCGCGGAGAAGTTGGAGCCGGTGCCGGAGCCGTACTTGAAGATGCGTGCTTCCCGCACCCACAGGTCCATGATGCCGCCTTCGTTGACGAGATCATCGGAGACAGATTGAATGAAGCAAGCGTGCGGTGCTGGGCATTCATACGCCGATGTGGACCGCGTCATTTCACCGTTGGCGGGATCAACACGAAAGTGACCCTGTGCCGGGCCTGATATGCCGTAGGCCCAATGCAAACCCGTGTTGAACCACTGTGGCGAATTTGGCGCGGCAAACTGAGCCGCCAGCATGTAACACGTTTCATCGAAGAACGCCAGCGCGTCGGTTTCAGACGTGAAGTAGCCGCCTTTGAAGCCCCAATAGGTCCAGCAACCGGCGAGGCGGCGAAATACCTGCCTCGCGTCGATTTCGTGTGTGAAACCGGGATTGTCGGCTGCAGGCTGAGTGCGCTGAAGCCAAGTTGGTACGCCCTCTTCGGCGACGCGCTCGCCGATTTGCGGCACCCCCGCTTTGCGAAAGTACTTCTGCGCGAGGATATCGACGGCCACCTGCGACCAGCCATCCGGAGCCAGCAAGTCCTTGAGTTCAAAAACGACGGAGCCATCAGGATTGGCAATTCGCGAAGTGCGCTCGATGAACTTGAACGGCGCGAACGGGTCTTGGCCGGCAACGGTATAACGGCGGGAAATCTGCATGGGAGATCACTCTTCCTTGTGTTCTGACGAGTCTCTCCGGCTCGGCCGGGGATTGTCAATCGCGCGAAGGCCATCGACTCGCTAAGGTTAACCGCCCGCGCCCGAAATGCCACGCCCCCATCCGCGAAGCAGGATCGGAGTAGCCGGTAAAATCGATACAACCACAACAGATTGCTCGCTTCGGCTTCACCGATGGTTTAGAGCCACGTCATTGTTGTAGACGCTCGTTCAGTACATGAATCAGTGTACACACATTTTTGCGCAATTCTACTCCAAAATTGTCGTGCGATTTACGAGGAAATGGTGAACTGTGCGTCGCATTACCGATTGTATCGAACTTGGCGACTGCCGATACAATCGGATCAATCACTAACTTGCGCATATTAAGATATCGAGAAGCGATTGCGCCTTTTTGGTCACATCCGCTAAATGTTCGTCAACGGAACGATTTTGCGCCCCGCTGATGGAGGAAACGCGAGACCCACGAGTCTGTGGCTACTGAATATGCCAATTGTATCCACCCCGGCTGCCGCATTCCATAGGAATTTCACGATTTGACCATATTGCACGACGAGCTAGGCTGTAGCGCACAGTTTTTGGGGAGGTCATTGCGATGAATGCAGGCGTATTGAACAAGCTCTTCGGCAACCAAAAACATTGGCATGGCCCGTGTACCATCGTCGTAGATGCCGATGCGGCGATCCAGTCCAGCGGCACCGACGCCATCGTCAACGCCGGGGTCAAAATGTTTGCACCGCGCCTCATTAGCGGCAGAATTGAGGCGGATTCCGCATGTTTTCTCGCTGACGATCAAGTCTTGGTAGTCGTGCAGCAGACACGGATTCGGCAGGCCACCGGAGACGACCAGTTCCAGAATACGGTGTTGATATTGGATGCGGCACACGTTGCTGTCGTCGAGTTTGCAGGCGCTAAGCCGCTGGCGGCACTAGGGCTGAGTGATCCACCCAGGTCAGGTCCCAGTTCCACGAAATTGCGCGGATAGTCCTTTCGTTTCCGGCTGGTGTTTACGATAATAGGTTTGACGCATTAGCCGCCGTGGCCAAAGGAGCTTCGTCATGCGCTTGGCATTCGTAACTTGGTTGACCCTGACATTCGCCGCCTCGGCACAAATCAGCGGGGGCACCGGCGGCACGGGCACCGGTTCGAGTTCCGGCCTTGGCAGCGGGTCCGGCAGCGGCTCGGGTTCGAGTGCTTCATCAACGCAGACGGCTGGCGTCTCGTCGCAAACATTGTTGAACAGCTTTCCGAGTAAGACCGGTTCAGCCAACAACAGTTCGATCCAAACCAGCAACCCTTTTAGCACCTACTACTACAACCCATATGCCCAGGGATTGGTTACCGGCACCGGTACATCGACTTCGATCACGGGTTTTGGTCAAGCGGTCTATTCCACCAGTGGCTCCGGCGCGGGCCGCACGGGTTCCGGCGCGTCCGGAGGCTTAGGCATGGCCAACAGCAGCGGGACTACGGGTTCACGCACCACGGGCACGGGAGCCACGGGTGGTTCGACCGGCGGCTTCAGTGGCGGCAGCGGTGGGTCTACCAATTCGTCGATGGGAACCGTTGGCGGCGCTGGTGGAGGCGGCGGCAACTTCGGCGCCGGCCAACAGAATACCGCGAATCGTGGCGCCACAGCTGCCAACCCCGGTGGAACGGCTGGCGTCGGCGGCAACACCAATACAGGCATGGGCAATCGGGGTACGCAAAACAGTTTCGCGCCCGCTACGGCCAGCGGCTTGAAGAGCGGCGTGCTCTATACGACGACGATTCGATTTGCCGTTCCGACCGCAGCACCCGCTCAGATGCAAGCGCAGCTGTCTCAGACCATCGGCCGTTCTACCCATTTGTCGCAACCTGGCAGTGTCCAAGTCGCCTTCGACAATGGCACAGTGATCTTGCGTGGCACTGTCGCCAATGATGATGAATCCGCGCACGCCGAGAGTCTCATGCGGCTGGAGCCCGGTGTGCGCGATGTGCGCAACGAGTTGCGAGTCAAATAATCACCTTCGTTCGACTTGCCGACGGATCGACTCCACCAACTCGCCCTCGCGCGCATTGACCTTGGCCGTGTTGAG
>JANNLP010000134.1:0-15151 GCA_031396905.1 Gemmataceae bacterium | reverse complement strand
CAAGTCGTGGACCAAACTCTCCGACAAGCTGCCGCAGGATGTGTACTTGCATTCCGTGCGCTGCGATGGTGTCAAGAAGGAGCTTCTATTCGTGGCAACGGAGCGCGGCATTGCATATTCGGTCAACGAAGGCAAAGCATGGAAGCCGCTCAAGGCGAACTTGCCCACCGTGGCCGTGAATGACATCCGTGTCAAAGGCAACGACCTGGTGCTGGCCACGCAAGGACGCAGCATGTGGATTCTCGATGACTTCTCACCTCTGCGCGAACTCACCCCCAAAGTAAATCAAAAGCCCGCGCATTTGTTTGCCGTGCAACCGGTGACCCGCTGGCGCTTCGGTGGCGGCTTCTCCCATGCCGGTGCCGGCGCGGCCGACAACCCGGCGTATGGCGCGGTCATTACGTATCGGATATCGAAAACACCTGCCAAGCCGATGAAGATGGAGATTCTCGACGGCAGTGGCAAGGTGTTGTTCGACGCCGCGTCGAAGCCAAAGAAAGAAGATGGCGCTAAGCCCGAAGAAGGCGACGACGAGGAAGATGAAAACGAACCCGATATGGAACTACCCGCCGAGCCAGGTATGCACCGCGTCGCCTGGAACCTGCGGACCAAGGGTGCGGAGATCATTCCCGGAGCCAAGGTTGACTCGGGCAATGCTCGGCAAGGCCCGCTCGTGCCTCCGGGCAAGTACACGATTAAGCTCACGGTCGATGGCAAAACAGAATCAACCGAGGTCGTAGTAAATGCCGACCCGCGATCCAAGGCCGACGTGAAGGAGCAGTACGAAACCCTGATCAAAGTCCGCGACGACGTGACTAAGCTCAGTGGCGTCGTGCAGCAGTTACGGGCCGTGCGCAAGCAACTGGCCGACCGCAACGAACTGCTCACCGGCGACAAGAAGTGGGACGCGATCCGCAAATCCAGCAAGGAACTGATCGGCAAGCTGACCAAGCTGGAGGAGAAATTGCACAACCCCAAGGCCAAGGTCGTCTACGACATCTTCGGACCCAAGGGCGGGGCGATGCTGTATTCGCAATTGATCTTCGTGTACGCCAATCTTCAGGACGGTGACGGCACTCCGACGCAGGGCATCAAAGATGTGTACTCGGAGTATGCCGCCCAACTAAGCAAACTCGTCGGCGAATTCAGCACGCTCACGACCGATGACTTGGTCAAGCTGAACGATGAGGCCAGAAAGTTGGACCTGCCCACAGTGTTCGTACCGCCGGTTAAGCCGAACAAAAAGGCGAAGCCTTGAACAATGGTCGCCCAAAAACACAATGAGGTTGTTCTTGCGATCCCATGTGATCAAGTGCGGCCTTTGATGATGGATGAAACCGATCTCCCCGATCCGCAAGAGGCATTTATCCGCGGACAAGCATATCTTCGCCGCGGCGAATTGGCCCCGGCACTTGCCGCGTTCGATGAAGCGATTGAGCTGGACGCGGCCGACGCCGACTTCCGCTTCTTCCGAGCCAACGCCCGTGCCAGCCACGGCGACTTTGCCGGTGCCGTGGCCGATCTCAACGTGGCCATTGAAATCAATCCGACCTTCCATCCGGCCTGGCACAATCGCGGCATGGCCCACGCGGATATGGATCAGCTCACCGAAGCTCTATCCGATTTCACAGAAGCGATACGGCTCGACCCGACAGACAATGATCCGCTGAATGGACGCGGTGTCGTTTATGCCCGCATGGGCCGATACGCGGAAGCCAACACGGATTTTGCGCTGGCGATCGCACTCGATCCCAAAGCGGTGCGAGTCTACTTCAACCGCGGAAACGCCAAGGCCAGCCAGGGTGATCTCGAAGGCGCGATCAGCGATTACAATGCGGCCGTCCGAGTCAACCCGCACTTTGCCAAGGGCTATGCTTATCGCGGCCTGACACACCATCGTCTCGGCAAATTGGATCATGCCGTCGCCGACTATTCGACGGCGGTGCGCATTGATGCGACCGATGCCGAGTCGTTCTTCCATCGCGCTCGAGTGTGGATGGAGCGGCAGAAACCCGTCGAGGCAAAGGCCGATCTGCAACGTTGCTTGAAGTCCAATCCAATGCATGCTGCAGCGCTCAATTTGCGTGGCATTCTGAGTGCGGAGGCCGACGATGCGCGTGCGGCACTCGCTGATTTCGACGCGGCATTGGCTGTCACACCCGACGACCCGGCCGGGTATTTCAATCGGGCATTGGCCCGGTTGCGCATGCTGGATGACGTGAAAGCCGACACCGTGGGTGAGGTGATATTGCCTCGTCCGATGACGGAAAGCCCGGAATTGCTGCGGACGATTCTCGACGACTTCGATCGATCATTGCAAATGGAGCCGGGTAACCTACGGGCGTTGATGAGTCGCGGTTTCATCCGCCGACGGCTCGGCAACTTGACCGGCGCGCTCGAAGATTTCGACGCCGTGATCGCCGCCGATCCGAAGCAGACACCCGCGTGGAATCTGCGCGCCCATGTGCGCTATCTATTAGGAGACGTTGTCGCGGCCATCGCCGACCACGAACGCGCCCTGGAAAGTGAACCCGATGATCCAGCCACGCTGAATCATTTGGCCTGGATTTACGCCACTTGCCGCGACGAATCGCTGCGCAACCCGACACGGGCCATGGAGTTGGCGCACAAGGCGTGTTATCTCACCGAGAACCACAATCCGGGTTATTTGGATACATTGGCCGCGTGTTTGGCATCAGCCGAACGATTCGACGAGGCCGTCGAAACCGAAGAGAAGGCAATGAACATGGTCCCGGAAGCGGATCGTGATTTGTACCGGGCACGGCTCGAACAGTATCAACGAAAGGAGAGACACATCGACATGGGTGACGCGTGATCCGATCGATCAAAGTCGCTTGCTGTATTTCTTCGAGCGACGTCCGAACACACCGCCGGCGGCTCGGGGTGCTTCCTTTTTCTCGTCTCTGGATCGCGGCGTATAGGCCGTGAAGTGAGCCATGCGCTCTTCTTCGAGTAGTCGATTCACCTGAATCTCAATGGAGGTCAACAACTCGCCCTGTTCGGGAGTGACAAATGAGATGGCGACGCCATCGTTGCCAATGCGGCCTGTGCGGCCAATGCGATGGACGTAGTTTTCAATGTCTTCCGGCAAATCGTAATTGATGATGTGCGAGATGCCCACGACATCGATGCCACGGCCAACCACGTCGGTGGCCACCATGATGATGATCTCGCCGGAGCGGAAGCCCTTCATGATCCGGTCGCGCTGCGACTGCTGCAGGTCGCCGTGCATGGCGGCACAGCGCGGCAACTTCGGCTCCAAGTTCGTGAACAGTCGATCGGCATCGCGGCGACGGCGGCAGAAAACAATGCACTGACGCGGCCGCTCTTTCACCAACACCCGGAGCAACAAATCGAACTTGCGATCCTCGTCCACGGTGTAAAACGTCTGGCGAATCTTGTCCACCGTCGGCGTGTCCGGGGAGACGTTGATGTGGACCGGATCCTTCATGTAGCGCGATGTCAGTCGCAGAATGTCCTGCGATACGGTGGCCGATAACAGCATCGTTTGACGTTGCGACGGCACCCGGCGAAGGATCTTTTCGATGTCAGGGCGGAAACCAATGTCCAACATGCGGTCCGCTTCGTCAAGCACGCAATACTTGATGCCGCTGAGGATCAACGAGCCACGGGCCAGGTGATCCAATACGCGCCCCGGCGTGCCGACGATAAGATCCATGCCCTTGCGCAATGCGTTAAGTTGTCCAACGATGCGTTGGCCGCCGTAAACGGCCATCGTGCGTATGTGACGCGACGGACAGAGTTTTTTTGCTTCTTCCGCGACTTGCACCGCAAGTTCGCGCGTCGGCACCAGTATCAATGCAGTTGGTCCGGGTGGGCCATTTTCTTGCCATTGCTGCAGATACGGCAACAAAAACGCGGCTGTCTTGCCGGTGCCGGTTTGTGCCTGACCAATTACGTCGCGCCCGGCAAGGGCGTGCGGGATCAACTGCTCCTGAATCGGCGTTGGGTGCAGGTACTTCGCCTGTTGCAAAACGTGCAGCAGCGGTGCGGATAAGTTCAGATCGTCGAAACGAATACCGGACTTTTCTTGAGACACAGTCGTATACAATTGACCTTTCGGACAGCTTCCTTGTCGCAAACTATTCCATCTACTAGGTTTGTACGGCCAATTCGCGCCAGTGGCTAGCGAAATAGATGCGCATCGTATGATAGCCGAACGCCCCGAGCATTCGCAAATGGCCGAGTCGGCACAACCGGTACGCGACCAAGTCTTCACCGCACGCGGCGTGACCAAGGTCTATCACATGGGCGAAGTGGATGTCCACGCCTTGCGCGGTGTCGACCTCGACTTGTTTGCCGGCGAATTTGTTGTGCTGCTTGGACCATCCGGTTCCGGTAAATCCACGCTATTGAATATCCTCGGTGGTTTGGACGTACCTTCCGCTGGTTCGGTGTCTTATCGCGGTCGCGAACTGACCGAAGTGGGCGACGCAGAACTAACACGCTATCGCCGGGAACACGTCGGCTTTGTGTTTCAGTTCTACAACCTGATTCCAAGTCTTACGGCCCGTGAGAACATCGCTTTGGTGACGGAGATCAGCACGAACCCGATGAAACCTGAGGAAGCGCTGAAACTGGTGGGCCTCGGTGACCGGCTGGATCACTTTCCTTCGCAACTGTCGGGTGGACAACAGCAACGGGTCGCCATCGCGAGAGCGGTCGCCAAGCGCCCATACATATTGCTGTGCGATGAGCCGACCGGAGCGCTCGACGTGGAAACCGGTATCGTGGTGCTGGACGCTATTGCCAAGGTGAATCAAGAACTCGGCACGACCACGGCGGTAATTACGCACAACGTCGCCATCGCCGCGATGGCCGATCGTGTGATTCATATTCATGATGGCCGAATCAGCGGCGAGAAACGCAATATCCACAAGATACCGGCGTCGGAGTTGGAGTGGTAGCAACCGATGAACTACGACGCGATTATCATCGGTCTTGGTGGCATGGGTTCAGCCACGGCGTCGGCACTCAGTCGCCGCGGCTTGCGCGTGCTGGGTCTTGAACAATTTCCGCGCGGTCATGCGCTCGGTAGTTCGCATGGCCACACGCGCATCATCCGCACGGCCTATTACGAACACCCAGACTATGTGCCGTTGAGCCAAGCGTCTTTCGCGGCGTGGCATGATTTGGAACAGCGCACCGGCCGACACTTGTTGACGCAATGCCCGTGCCTGAATCTCGGCCCGGCGAATGGCGAGCTGATTCAGGGCGTGTCGGCCGCCGCTGCACAACATCGTCTTGACGTTGAGCGACTTAATACGACCGCATTGCGAACCCGCTATCCGCAGTTTTGTTTTGGCGACGATGTTGTCGGCGTCATCGAATCGGCTTCGGGGTTTCTCTACGTCGATGATTGTGTTCGCACATTGCAGGATGACGCCATCGCCCACAGCGCGGAATTGCGCTTTGGCGAACCTGTCAATGAGTGGAAGGTCGTTGGTCATGCCGTTGCCGTGCGCACAGCGTGGGAGACGTTGAGCGCCGCGCGCTTGATTGTTACGGCCGGCCCGTGGGCTCGATCCGTGCTAGCCGAGTTGAAGTTGCCGCTCGCGCTGATGCGCCAAGTGCCGATGTGGTTTCAGCCAAAAAAACCCGAGCAATTCCGTCGCGACCGCTTTCCGATCTTCATCGCCGATGTGCCGGGTGCCGCCGTCTATGGCCTGCCGATGATCGACCCACGCGGGGTAAAAGTCGCCGTGCACTACGGCGCCCCGGAGTTGGCTGGTCCTCAAGAAATCAACCGTGACATCACGGACGAGGATGAGGCACCTGTGCGAAAGTTCCTGGAGCAACATCTTCCGAACGCTACTGGCCCGAGGACTCACGCATCCGTTTGCATTTATACTTTGACGCCGGATCGGCACTTCATCATTGACAGGCATCCAGCGCATCACGCAGTCGCAATCGCTGCCGGCTTCTCCGGCCATGGCTTTAAGTTTGCACCGATTGTCGGTGAAGTGCTTGCGGACTTGGCGATGAACATCAAATCGCCGCATCACGTCGAGATGCTTCAACTCGGCAGATTTGCGAAAGCGTATCATCTTATTTGAGACAGGCTGTGCGAATCGCCTTCAACTGTGCTAGCGCCGGTCGTGGTTGACCGCCGGAGTCGAACAGACCGCAATTCGGCAGGGAGTGTTCTTCGCCGTCTGTGAGATGTGCCCAAGTTACGCCGCGGACGAATGGCTTGCACAGCGCGAGTTGGGCAAAGGTGCTGGCCCATTCGCTTTGGGTTTCCGGTGAAAACCCGGAGTGCCAGCAACCAGCGCCGACTTTCAGATCGGCGTCGGCAAGTGCATCTGGTCCTTCACTACTGGGATATGCCAGCGTGAGTTGCAATGGCACGCCCAACATGGCATACAAGTCGAGTTGCCGAGAAGCATCAAGGGCGTCGCGGCAATAGGAACCGCGAGGGGTGATGCCCATGATCCACTCGAGTTCGAGCGCGGACAAGCGCAGGCCCGCACGAATCAGCGTGTCGGCGAAAATGAATGGTGAGTACGTGTACTCGCGCCGTGCCATGTATTCGCCCCACGGCTGGCTGAGGCAGAGAATCAGTTCAAGGTCGGGGTCAACTTGCCAGGCGGCTTCCGCGAGCCGTGCCGTTAGCCAGAGCAAGTCCTCTTCGCCGAGTTTGAGGACGCCGACGATGTTGGCGCCGGCCGATAGCACCCAGCGGCGAATCCGGCTGCGATAACGGCCAACGGCCGTCTCTACGAAGTCGCACATGAAGCTGGCGAGGCTCTGCAGGTCGCCTTGCCAGAGCCAGAGCCAATCGGGCACGCCGCGCGTCGAGAAGTCGATCAACGGGCCGGCACACACCGCGAATTGATTGGCTTCCGCCCACGCAAGGGCCTTGTCTGTGGCGTCCCAATTGTAGTTGGATTCTGTCGGCTCGATTTGCCGCCAGGTCATCGGCATGCCAATGGAATTGAACGAACTGGCGATGGTCGCCGCATGAGCGGCGGGAATCGTACCGTTGACGCGTACACCAAGGCCGGATTCGATTGGCCCCTGGCGGGAATGGCGAAGTTGCAAAAGTTGATCGACGTATTCCCGGACCAAACGATCCGCGGCGGCGTAGCCATCGGCAAGCACGTTGAGTGCCTCAGCGTCGGCGGCAGCGCCAACCGGCAACGAAATCGTCTTGCCGAATCGATGCGATGCGGTGCGGATGAGGCCATTGAGTTCATCCGACATGGCCATGCCGGAGAAGGACCAGTCGTGGGCTTGGCAGCGGATCTGGTTGAGTTTGCCGCGGGCGAGTTCCGTGGCGAAGGCATATGGCTCCGCACGTTGAACCAGAGTGCCGGTGGTACCGAAGAAGCGGCCAGCGTTATTGACATCGCACGGCGCGGCCAGTGCGGCGCTTTCGTCGGCTTCCCGGGTGATTGTCATCTTACCGTTGGCGACTGCGACGCGGCATGTGGTCGGCATGGCATCGTAGCCGCCGGCCATGCAAGCGCGTTCCAAGTCGCGCGTCGTGGTGGCGCTGAGATTGGCCGGCAGTCGAAAGCTCAACGCACCCATGAAGTCCAGGACCTAATTTGCGACGACCGCGCTCCGGTCGCCGGCTCCATGATAAGTTGTCTAGGCATTTTTCGCAGCGCCGGATAGGACTTTTACACACGGTTGAAGGGAACTTATGCCGCTGCCAACGATACAATGCTGATGCCATAACGGTTGGCCAGGGCGATTACCTCCGGCTCGTCCACGATGATGGTCTGGCCGGCTTCAACGGCCAGAACTTCGCCGCCAGCCGCGTGCATCGTTTCGATGGTGGAAGTGCCAATGGTCGGCATGTCGAAGCGGCGATCTTGTTGAGGTTTAGCGACTTTGACGACGACGAAGTTGCCGCCGCGCGCCAACTCGCCCGCCCGGGCGATGGCGCGGTCCGTGCCTTCGATGGCCTCAACGGCCAGCACGGCTTTGGAACGCACGGCCACGCTTTGACCGACATCGAGTCGGCCCATTTCCTTTGCCAAGTCCCAACCAAATTGCACATCGTCCAACTCTTTTTGTGTGGGAGATCGCTTGGTGAGTACACCTGGCTTCACGAGTAACTCCGGGCAAAAGTCGAGTGCCGAAACGCAATTGAGGTCATGTTTGTTCATCTCGTCGATCACGCTGAGCAGTAACGTATCATCTCGGTTGTCGCGGCGGCGATGAAAGTACCAGAAGCGAACCGTCGTCAAGTCCGGTACCATGTCAAGCCACAAGCGTGGCTTAAGCAGCGCGGCCTTGTTGATCTTGCCGGCCAGCACCACGTCGCGAACGCCCGCCCGTTTCAGCGTCCGCCACACTTTGCCAAACTTGGCGATGCTCACACGATGAAACTCGGTACACAGGCCTCCGAGTTCGTCGAGAGCCATTCCTTTCAAGCCGACGCAGCAGACGCGGTGGCCTTGTGCTTCCGCCTTCTGAGCGAATGTCACGGGAAAGCGGCCCCAACCTGCGATGAGACCAATCATGCCGCCTTGTCCATGCGGTCATGAAGCGACCGCAGTTCTTTGCGTAACTCCGGCAGGTGTAACAGCGACATCAGGATGCGTTTCTGTTCCTTTTCGGGTGTGGCTGGAGCACCGAGCATGCGCGAGTCGGCGGGCACGCTCTTGGCAACAGCCGAGCGAGCGCCGATGACGCAGCGGTCGCCTATATGCAGGTGATCCGCAACGCCGACCTGGCCGGCGATGATGACGAAATCACCGGTGCTGGACGAGCCCGCCACACCAGTCTGACTCACGATAATATTGTGTCGGCCGATCTGCACGTTGTGGGCGATCATCACGAGATTGTCGATTTTGGTTCCAGCGCCGATGCGCGTGGCGCTGAAGGTGCCACAGTCAATGGTCGTGCCAGCGCCGATTTCCACATCGTCGCCGATCTCAACATGTCCGAGTTGCGGCACCTTTTCATGGCGACCATTTGCGAAGCGATAACCGAATCCATCCGCGCCGATAACTGAACTGGCATGAATAATGACACGATGACCGACAATGGTGCCGGGATACAGCACGACGTTCGGATGCAGGGTCACGTCGTCGCCGAGAACGCAATCCGGTCCGACAATGGCACCCGGGTGGATCACGCATCGGGCACCAACAACGCATCCGGCGGCGACATTGGCTAGCGCATGAACCGTAGTATCCGCACCTACTGTCGCTGATTCATCGACAGCTGCTTTGGCGTTTATTCCCGACGGCTTGGCTTGCGGTCGGCCATGCAGCAATTGCGCGATGGCGATGAATGATGTGAAAGGGTTGGCGACGCGAATCAGGTTTTTTCCGGGTAGATCGAGACCCGCAGGCACGACGGCGGCGCCGGCGGCACATGCTGTTAATTGTGGCAAATACTTCGGGTTTTCGAGAAACGTTATGTCGGTCGCACCGGCTTCGTGGATGGGTCGGGCGGCCGTGATGACGGTGTCTGCATCGCCGATCAGTTCGCCGCCGACCAGATCGGTTAATGCTCGTAATGTGGTCGTCACGGGTGCCCTTTCGCTCCGTCGGCCGCGCGCAAGTCTTCTCAGGCCGCGATGATAGCCGCATTTTCGCAATTTGGGCAACGCGAGTTTTTTGGCTAGTTCCCGTAATAGATGCGCTTGAGGCGCTCGCGATTCAGGCCCATGGCGCGGTCGAAGCGGCTGAGCTTCATGCCTTCGATGCCGGGATCCTTGTCGGCGAGGTGGTTGGAAAGCCAGATGTCGGCCTCGATCTCCTGGCTGGTCTTGCTCAAAACATAGCCGCGCACGAGTCCCATGCCGCCGCCCATCGGCAACGGGTAGCGGCCTGCACCGTATGTGTACGTCATCAACCAGGCTGATCGATCATCAATCGGCACGAAGAACTGATGGACGCGGTAGCCGAACATGGCTCGCCGCTTGGGCTGCTTCGGGTCGGCCCACCAATGATCGATGACCACGCGCGGCGGATCAAATCGGAACGTGAAGTCGGAATGGAACCACATCCACGAACGATAGTTCATCAGACGCCGAACGAGCCACGAACCCGGCGGCTTGGACGGACCGCGATTACGGACGGTGACGAAATCGTCGCCGGATTCGTAGGTGACCTCGCACTCGTTGGTCCGATTGGGAGCCTGGCCGAACGTTTCGTGGACAAAGCCGGTATGTTCGATTTCGCTGAACGTGTCCATCACGATTTCCAGCGGCACTGGAAACCGATGCGCGAGCACGCCCAGGTAATAAAAGTCGCCCGGCTCCAGCGCCGGCAGTGGCTTGTCAGTGCCGGGGGCCTTCACCCAGATCATTTCGTTGGCTTCGCGCACATCGTAGCGATTGGCACACGCGAACATCTTTGGTGTGCCGGGGCTTTCGCCCTGCCCGTCGGCCGCGAACTTCCAGCCGTGGTACACGCACTGCAAACGCTCGTCGACGACTTTGCCGATGCTCAACTTCATGCGGCGATGCAGGCAGGCATCTTCCAATCCAGCGACTTGCCCAGGACCGGGCCGAAACAGCGCAATGTCGCGGCCCGCCAGTTTCACGCCGACGGCGCGGCCAACTGGCAGCTTCTTCGACAGTAATATTGGATGCCAATGATCGAGTTGCGGCATGGAGAATTGTCTTATTACGTGTCACCGCAAATCGTCAAATCAATGCGGCACGGATGCGATCGGCAATCGCCAGGCGGTTCGTCGAACCGATAAGTCGCGTTTGTTCTTGTAGATCGCGCTCGGCACGATTGATGGCCAGCCACGCGGGCTTAAGATGGTCCGGGTCGGTTTCGTAGCGCGGGATGATGTGCCAATGGGGGTGCGGCACCTGATTGCCGAGCAGTTCGCAATTAAGCTTGCGCGGATGAAATGCTGCCGCGATGGCCTGCGACAGCCGGTGCATCTCATCGAGATAGCCACGGCGAACGGCGTCGGGCAACTCATGCAACTCGTTGGCGTGGACACGACTTACTAGCACGCAATAGCCGGTGAAAAACTGGTATTGGCTCAATAGCGCGTAGGAGTGCTCGAACCGCGCGACCAACTCCGTGGCGGGCAGGTCGCCGAGTTTCTGCAACTTGTCGCAGAAAACGCAGCTCACGACAGCGGTGCATCATTGCGATCGGTCATCAGTTTTGACAACGACCACATGACAAAGCTAAAACCCCCGGCGAAAGCAACAAAGCCCAGAATGTTCATATCGCATTGCTCCTGTTTGGTCAGAGCGGGACCATAGTCGCGCCCGACGTTTTGCACAATGGATACTTCGCGGGATTTGCTGGCGCTATCTGCCAGTTTTGTCCATGCCGCGCCGTCAGGCAATAAGCGCTTTCGTTTCACATTCGTTCCATCTGCCGCGCGCGCCTACGGCTTTGTAACGAAACCCCGACCTGACACGAAAGTCGGCGGGCTGTAACGAAAGTGGTCCGCGACGCTGAAGGTCTGTGCAATCTGGCCTGATTGAATGAAGTGCTAGCCGCGTTTACGGCGTGTGATGAATGCGGCTACGAACATCACTACGCCGATTCCCCCGGTGATGAATGCCGTCACCCAAAGCGTGTCGTCGAATACCATAGTTAGCCTCGCATTCACTCTATGTCGTGACTTTGCCAACGAACGTGGATGGGGCGATGCGGAGCTAGGCTGGCTTGGAGGGATGTTTCCCGTGTTTAGCGGGATCGATGTATGTATGCTTTATCATGGCAGGGTCTAGCTCTTCAAAATCGGTATCAGTCGTTAGCAAATGTGCTCCAGTTTCCTTTGCAAGCGCGGCGATCCACTTATCGTTTTGCCCGATATTCTTCGCGCCCTGTGGCAAATGGCGAAGAAATAGATCTATCGCAACATAGGCTTCGACCAACTTTGGATCGGCAATTTCTACAACCGTTATCGACTTGAAAAACGCCGCCACAAATGCGCGCTTGGCCTCACCCCAATTCTTGGCCGCTTGAAAGACTCCAATTTCGCCCTCGCACACTATGCTTGTCATGCAGTGACTTGGGTTCTTTGTGAGGCCAAAAGTGCCATCAATGTAATTGCCCAAAGGACCCATTCGAGCAAGGGCCAAGATTACATTGGTGTCAAGCAAATAAAGGCGATTGGAGGGCATCAGGCAAATTCATGCAAAGAGCCAAGAAGTTCCTCTTCAGTTTCATCACCTGGCCATTTTCCGGCCATATTTGCCCATCCCGACTTGTTTGCGCCGGCCCTGATTCGGTCCAAAGATTGCGAAGCTGGCTCTGGCACCCTTGACCAAAGCGTAGACTCGTCGTCTCCTCTGATGATGGACGTAGCCTCAATGCGCTGGACGGTGCCTGATGGCCGATAATACACGGTTCCAGAAACCGCTACGCGCTGCTTGAAGAGCGCGCTTAGAGGGGCAATGTCTCCGTCCGAAACAACTCCTCTTACCGAACGGCCGTTGTCGAGTATCAGGCCAAACACTCGTGCGCTCAACCAAAGCAAATCCAGTTTGCCAACGATCCGCGCTGTTTGCGGAAGCGGCGTCTCCTCTGCCCATTGATGTGCGCGATTCGTAACGACGGAGTGAACGCGGACGGCTCTTGAATGCAACCCGTCTAGGACAACCGCAGAGTAGCACCCATCAAGGACGTTATCAAATCGCGCGATTTTGTTTAGCAAACTCCGGTCGAGTATATCGCTATCAGGATGCTGCTTTGCCACATCTCGCACCGCGTATCCGAGAAGGTCCAGCGCGGTCGCCTTCGGGTTTGGTTTAGTGGACCAGAACTCTTGTTGATCGAACAAGTGAGGCGCAGCCTCTTTGATGGTAGGTGCATCGACAATGATCTCTGTGGTTGGACGGTTTGTCATCCGATGGATGCCAAAGTCCAAAAGCCGGTTAATCCATGTTGGCGTGTTACCACGACTGGAACCGCCAATAAACATCCGGCTCGCCTGCCGCGCAGCTCTTGGGAAATGCACAAGGAACTGTCCGGCGACCGGCATTGGAAGCTCACGCGGCGAGCTTCCTGAGCGGGTAAATCGAAGAACTTGCCGGACCGTCTTCATACCGCGATCTTACCATTACATGCGTGACATGTCAGCACAGTTGTTTGGCATTAATACTAGCCTCCTTCGCCCGTTCGTTACAGACGGCAATTGCTGTGCAATTGCCCACCGCTTGCGTTGCCGACTACATATGTGTAGACTGTATTCATGGCGAAGGCGAACCCCAAAGCCGTTGATGCGGTCCGAGACAGTCTGCGAGCTGCGGCACAAAACAGTGGCTTGACTCAGGAAGAAATAGGGCTGAAAATGGGATTCAGCAAGGGCGGCGCACGTCAAGCAGTGTCCCGCCTGCTGAATCCGGAAGTGGAGTACGACCCTCGACTATCGACCCTTCTCGCCTTCGCTAAGGCGGTCCAAACGCCGCTTAGCCAAATCCTCTCATAATCCGTTTCAGCTACGGTTCTTTGACGATCTGCCGCCAAAGAAATCCGGAAATAATGTCTACAATTCTGTTGACACCGATGGCTTGATTGTCTACACTAACGTAGACATTGAAAACGAGCCTTTGAGGTGGCCGATGGAACCCCGAGAACAGCGTGGCTTAGTGATCGCAGCCCTTTGCAAGCTGAACAAAACGGATGAAGGCTGGATAGTGCCTTCCCAATCCGGGGCCGAGCGCATGTACCGGGTAGACCCGGTCAAGCAGACTTGCACCTGTCCCGACCACTCCGAAGCCGGGCAAAAGTGCAAACACCTGTTCGCGGTCGAAATCACGATGAAGCGTGAGTACCGGGCCGATGGCACGGTCATCGAAACCGAATCCGTCACGTTCACGAAGAAACGGACCTATACCCAGTCGTGGGCGACATACGACCGCGCCCAAGCCATCGAAAAGGATCGGTTGCAAGAACTGTTGTTCGACCTGTGTCGTGGGATTGTCGAACCGGCGTACAAGGGCAAAGGCCGTCCGTCGCATTTGGTCAAGGACACGGTGTTCGCATCGGTCCTGAAAGTTTACACGGCCGTCAGCGCACGCCGTGTTACGTCCGACCTGCGCGAAGCGCATGAGAAAGGCTATACGTCCAAACCTATCCCTTGCAACAAAGTCAGCGCGTTTCTTGAGAACGAAGCACTAACGCCGATCCTGCATGAACTGATTGCGAAGAGCGCTGCCCCACTCAAGTCGGTTGAAGTGGACTTCGCCGTTGACAGTTCGGGCTTTTCGACCTGCCGATACGAGCGATGGTACGACGAAAAGTATGGCGTGACACGCAAGCGAAGCGAGTGGGTCAAGGCTCATATCGCTTGCGGCATCAAGACGAACGTGATTACGGCCGTCCGCATTTTCCACAAGGACTCTGCCGACGCTCCGCAGTTTGCTCCACTGGTTCGGGAGACTGCCAAGACGTTCGACGTAAACGAAGTGTCGGCCGACAAAGCGTACAACAGCCGCGAGAACTTTGACGCGGTCGCGGAGTGCGGCGGCACGGCCTATATCGCGTTCAAGGTCAACAGCACGGGCAAGGCGGGCGGAATGCTGGCCAAGATGTTCCACCTCTTCCAGTACAAGCAGGAAGAGTACATGGAGCATTATCACAAACGTTCCAACGTCGAAAGCACTTTCAGCATGGTCAAACGCAAGTTCGGTGACTCCGTTCGATCCAAAACCGACGTGGCCATGAAAAACGAAGTCTTGTGCAAGATGCTTTGCCACAATCTTTGCTGCCTGATTCAGGCCGAAACCGAATTGGGTATTGCTCCGGAGTTCCAAAGTCGCGACAATGAGCGGAGTGTATTACCGATGGAGAGTTGATGAAGCGGCCAACCAGACAACTTCTCAAGCTGTACTACTATACGTGGGTCGCGTTTGCGACCCTTTTTGTTTACATGGCCATCTTGGTTGTCCAGCTGGATAACGGTGAATCATATTTCGCCACCGTCGGCAAGTTCTTCGATTTCTTCTTGAAATGATAATGCCCACTCTGAAACGAAAGTCGCCACATTTAGGCATTAACGTTACAAAGCCGTTCACTGAGTGAAACGAAATGAAACGAATGCAAAATTGGGTGAAACGAAATGAACAGAAAGCGACTTTTCTCACGTTTATCCTACGAGCCGTTGGTAAACACTTAAGCTCCGTTCATATTGCATGCGGTCAGTCGGCCGCTGGGCGTAC
>JANNLP010000131.1:0-2552 GCA_031396905.1 Gemmataceae bacterium | reverse complement strand
CCTTCGTCAGCACGTAGATCTGACCTTCAAACTTCGTGTGCGGCGTGATGGTGCCGGGCTTGGCAAGCACCTGGCCGCGTTCGAGATCGTCCTTTTCAACGCCTCGTAGCAGCACGCCGACGTTGTCGCCGGCTTCGCAGTAATCCAGCGTCTTATTGAACATTTCCACGCCGGTGACGACTGTCTTGCGCGGCGCCTTCATCAGGCCGATGATCTCGACTTCGTCGCCGACCTTGGCCTTGCCGCGCTCGACGCGGCCAGTGCCCACGGTGCCGCGACCCTTGATCGAGAACACGTCTTCGATCGACATCAGGAACGGCTTGTCGATGATGCGCTCGGGTTGCGGGATGTAGGTATCGAGCGCATCCATCAACTCGTCGATGCACTTGCCGGCGACGTCGTCTTTGGGATTCTTGTACGCCATGTCCGACCGGCCTTTGATGATCGGAATCTCATCGCCGGGGTAGTCGTACTTCTTGAGCAAGTCGCGGATTTCTACTTCGACGAGCTCAAGAAGCTCGGGGTCATCCACAGTATCGATCTTGTTCATGAAGACGACGATACGCGGCACACCGACCTGACGCGCGAGCAGAATGTGCTCACGAGTCTGCGGCATCGGGCCGTCGTTGGCGGCGACGACGAGGATCGCCCCGTCCATCTGGGCCGCTCCGGTGATCATGTTCTTGATGTAGTCGGCGTGGCCGGGGCAATCGATGTGGGCGTAGTGCCGAAGTGCCGTCTCGTATTCGACGTGCGCGACCGCAATTGTCACGGTCTTATTTTCGTCGCGGACGGTGCCGCCCTTGGCGATATCGGCATACGACTTCGCCTTCTGATTATTCTTAAAGGCCTGCCGGGCCATGATGGCCGCGGTCAGCGTCGTCTTGCCGTGGTCGATGTGACCGATCGTCCCGACGTTCACGTGCGGCTTGTTGCGCACAAAAGTCTCTTTCGCCATCGCTCCTCCAAAAAGTTTATTGCGTCGTCGCGGGCCGGCGTCGTCGGGGCCGGGGGCCGTTTTTGACTCAAGCCACTGGTTGCCTCAACACTGAAAGCTGCTACTGGGGATTGAACCCAGGACCTCGTCCTTACCAAGGACGCGCTCTACCGCTGAGCTACAGCAGCAGACCTCGGCAAGAATGAAGGATGAATGCTGAAGGATGACCCCGGCCGACCGTTCGGCCTCAGCTCATCCTTCATCCTTCCCACTTCATCCTTCCATCAGCGGGTGATGGGAATCGAACCCACATATCCTGCTTGGAAGGCAGGGGCTTTACCACTAAGCTACACCCGCATTTAACTTACGACTCCCGGGCCGCACCGGCCAAAGGTCGAACTGGGTAGGGAGGGATTCGAACCCCCGTAGGACTAAGTCCGCCAGATTTACAGTCTGGTGCGTTTGACCGCTCCGCCACCTACCCGCGGACCTCGCTCCTCAGACCTGGCGTCTCGCCGCTTCGCAGACTTCGCGTCGCGGCGAACCATTGCGCGTCGGCCGTCAAGCCAAAGCTCGCGGAGGGATTTGAACCCACGACCACCGGTTTACAAAACCGGAGCTCTACCACTGAGCTACACGAGCGCATAGCGCTGCGATGAACATTTTTATATAGACGCAGCCGCCAGCGACGGCAATGGCGGCCCGCTTTTCGCAGCCTGCCGATAGGACACGGGCACGCTTTGGGAAGTTCGGGTGGCCATTTCTCCTCCTACCGCGGCATTGCATCCGATGTTTCCAGTGCCGTTGTTAACCGCCTGTCGATCAGCGGAGATACGTCCCCCGACGCTCCATGCTGCGACTTGCTGAAATGTGCGCGCAGTTTCACACTTGCGCGCAAGAACGGTGATGCGGGCGGGGCGATTAAGTCATGTTCCGGATCCATCCGCTTACGATCCCCCTCTCTCAACCGAGGGGCGCTATGCCGGATCCATCCGCGGAAGCCCCTCTCTCACTCGAGGGGATTGTTCGAGATCCTTCCTGCGAAACACCCCATCTCACTCGGGGCGATTGTTGGCAGACCAGAACAAGTGCTTTCACACTCATCTGTTCGTCGCTGTTTTGAGGGAGGTAGTGGTGGTGGTAGGTGTAGTTGTCAGCGACAATTCCATCGGACAGGTCATGTCAAACCCGCCCGCATCACCAGTTCACGCCCAAACTACTTCGCGTCGATTGTCGTCGCACGCTCGCCGTCGATATCAAACGGCAAGCGTGAACGGACAAACAACTGCGGCCGTTGCAACAATCGCGCGGCGCCCGGCTCCTGCATTCGCGCAATCCACGTTCGCGACAGGCCGATATCAAGCCAGTCGCGAACATGGCCAGGCTGCGATGATGCATCGCAGCCGAATGCATTGTAGTATACATGTGTACAATAGTCAAGGTGCGTTGCACATATGCTGGCTAGTTGCGCATCTAATCGGCAGGCTGCACAAAAAAGCCAGATTGGCAGGTCAGGCTCGCACAAGCCTTAAGGTGATGCTGGATGTACGCATCCAAAGTGAGTTTTGAAGCCTAACCGTTCCTTGAGCCGATGCCATTGCTGTTCGACAACGCC
>JANNLP010000124.1:0-7384 GCA_031396905.1 Gemmataceae bacterium | reverse complement strand
CGTTATCGCCGCAGCGCCAACATCGGCATCGTTGTGGTATCCGTCGCCGCCGTTGCACTGTTGGCGGCCATGTGGGGTCTGTGGAAAGTTAAGTAATCAACAATTTTTCGCTCGACCTACTAACCTTGATAAGACAATTTGTCTGGGAACAAATGTTTACTAAGCCAAGTGTCTAGGGGGCAACGGTTGTTCCTTAGCCGACACGGATGGTGAGGCACTGTAGCGCAACTTGATTGAATGTCGATGCGATCGCGGTGAAATTTACGTGAAAATACCGGCGATTGGCGATCTTGAGGGTAGCATCGGTCGTGCCGGATTCGCGGAAAACGCAGCCGGCGGCACGGAAGGGCATTCGCCGTAAGGTCAAATTGTCCTTGCGGTTACTCTCAGAAACCGGGAGCGTAAAGTATGCTTGGCTAGACGCACAGCGCTGTCTCGCTTGAAGGAGGGTAGCGACATGCTGGTACTCAGCCGAAAACTCGGCGAGAAGATTTTCATAGGCGAGAATATTTGCATCACGGTCGTGGATATCGACCGGGGCAAGATTCGCCTGGGTATTGAAGCCCCGCGTAATGTTCCCATTTACCGGCAAGAGCTTCTTCCATTGGGCCAGACCACGCCGACCGTGACCGAAGAAAAAGTCGCCGTCTCGTAGTCCCAATCGCATTCCACCGAATCAACATCCGGCCTCGTCGCGTTTTTGCGGCGGGGCCGTCGCGTTTTACGGCACCATGCTCAATCACGAAGTCTGAGCATGGTTCAACACACTTCGATTAGAATCCGATCGATACACCTACGCGCGGTGAGATGTAGCTGACGCCGCCGCGCGGGCCATAGTACACCGGTGCAGGGTAAGCATAAACCGGTCGCGGCGCGACGTAGTAGGGACTGCCGTAGTAGCGATAGCCGTAGTTGGAATACGCCGGGGCATAGTAGCGCGGGGCGTAATACGGTCGATAGCCGCCGCCATAGTAGCCACCGCCATAGTATCCAGCGCGAGGCGGATGCGCCTTTGCTTCACCAGAAGTGGCGCACAGACCCATCACGACCATCGCGCCGAGAAGTACTTTCTTCAACATGTCATCGTCTCCGATTTGGAATCGTGTCCGGCGTCGGCCCTTCCGTGGACCTTCGACGTGGCGTGTTTAAGAGCTTCTTGCTCCTCAAAGAAAACGTTGCCTATTTGACGCCTTGCGCTGGCGTCGCATTCATATTGTATGCTGTGCGGGCCTGCAGATGGAATGGCGCGTGACGGTTATTCAGTGCCTAAATCGTTCGTGGAACGATCCGTACGGCACAGAATCTCCGACTTCGCCATTTGGCTTTGACGGCATGGCAGGAGCAACCGATGGACTTGCTGCTGGACGGAAAAAAGTTAGCCGCGACGATGCAAGCGGAACTCGCCGCATCCGTCGCCAAGCGCATCGCCTCGCGCAAGTCGCCGCCGGGTTTGGCAACGGTGCTGATCGGCGATGACCCGGCCAGCCATGTCTATGTGCGCAACAAGCGCCGCGTGTGTGAAAAGCTCGGCATGGTCAGCACGCACTATGAACTACCGACGACGACCACGCAAGCGGAATTGCTGTCACTTGTTGATCGCTTGAATGTTGACGCAGCGGTGCATGGCATTCTCGTGCAGCTGCCGCTGCCGAAGCAGATTGAGGAGGCTGCCGTCATCCGCGCCATCAATCCGCGCAAAGATGTCGATGCGTTTCATCCGATGAATCTGGGGTTGCTGGCGGCAGGCCATCCGTGGTTCAAGCCTTGTACACCGGCCGGCGTGATTGAGTTGCTCATGCGGAATGGCATCGACCCGGCCGGGCAGGACGTGGTGATCGTCGGCCGCAGCAACATTGTCGGCAAGCCGCTGGCATTGTTGCTCTCGCAAAAGTGGCCCGGCGGCAATGCCACCGTGACCGTCGCTCATACCAAGACGCGGAACCTGGCCGAGCACACACGGCGTGCCGACATCGTCATCGCCGCCGCGGGGCAGGCGAACTGCATCACGGCCGACATGATCAGGCCCGGCGCGGTCGTCGTGGATGTCGGCACGAATAAAGGCCCGGATGGCAAACTGGTTGGCGATGTGGATTTTGCCAGTGTGGCGCCGATCGCGAAAGCAATTTCCCCGGTGCCAGGCGGCGTCGGCCCGATGACGATCACTATGCTGATGGTCAACACGCTGATCGCAGCGGAACTGACATGAACTTGAACCTCAGCCTGGCTGCCCGCATCGGGCTTAATCTCGTCGCACTGCTCGGCGGCATCACCGTCTTGCGGCTCGGCTCGCCTATTTTTCTGCCGCTGATCTACGCCGTCTTGTTAGCCACCATTCTGTGGCCATCGGCAAATCGATTGCACACCTATTACAAACTGCCGTGGACGCTTGCCAGCGTCGCCGCTGTGGGTGCCCTGGTGTTTTTCAACCTCGTCATCCTGACTGGCATTGTGCTCGCCGTGCCGCGGCTGTTGCAAAGTGTGCCGAGCGCCGAGCAACAGGAACAGTCGTATACAAATTTTCGCGACAAGATCAAAGGCCTCACTGGCCATGTCGACAAGCCGAATGTTCCGGACCCTGTCATTCCAATTTTGACTGACCCTCCCAAAAACGATGAAAAGAAAGAAGCGGCTCCGGTCAAAAAAGAAGAGAGCAAGGACTTCATCGACGAGTACCTTCCTGCCAATCCCTACCAATCGCGTTTGTTTCTTACGGTCAAGAAGACTGTCGAAGGCGAATACATTCTGCAGGCCGTGCTGTCGGTGATGAGTTATCTCAGCTCATACCTCTGGCAGTTCATCCTGGTCTTGTTCATCGTGTTGTTCCTGTTGATGGAGGGCCGCATGCTCACTCGACGCATTGTCGAAGTATTCGGCCCGTCGGCAGTAGTGCAGGGCAAAGTTGTCTCCGCGTTGGCGGCCATTTCCAAGGTCGTAAGCGATTTTCTCGTCTGGCGCACGATCATCAACATCGGGCTTGCCATGTTGGTCGGCACGATTTACCAATTGCTGGGTCTGCGCCAGGGTTGGATCTGGGGCATGGTCACCGGTGTTCTGTGTTACATCCCGTACATTGGCCCGATCATCGCGGCGGGGCCGCCGTTGCTGGATGCGTTGATACATTGCGGCCCGTGGACGGCGCTCGTAGTGCTGATCTTTTATACCGGCGTGATCATCCTCGAAGGTTACGTAATTGTGCCGTTGCTCATGGGCCGGCATATGGACCTGAATGCCACCACGGTGATGCTCGCGTGTCTGTTCTGGGAGTTGGTCTGGGGCGTGCCCGGTCTCTTTTTGGCGATGCCGCTTCTGGGTGCGATGAAATCGGTGTGCGAACATGTGCCCGGATGGGAGCCTTGGGCCAATCTGATGAGCGCGCGGGAAGTGACTCGCGCACCGGCTTTGCTCCCCGACCATGATCCGAACCGGACGATTGTCATGGAAGTACCCGTAGGCATCAGTGAGCGCGGGAAATAGAGTCACACAGAGTTGCCGTTTCCGATTCGCGCCGGACCACGCATGGATCTTACTCGCGCCGAAGGCATGGCTCCGCCGCCCAGCAGCACGCTGTGGTTTGCTATTCCCGCGTGCACCGTTGTAGCCGCCGTCGCCATTGGGTTATTGTTGGGTCGCGACGATTCCCAAGCCAGCACCGCATCCGGCACCAGTTACGACGCTTCGAACAGCGGATATCGCGCGCTTTACATCATCCTCGACGAGCTTGGCTATTCCATCGAACGCACGCGCCGGGTGGCCGGCGGTTCGGTGCGATGGGCCTTGGCACCGATCAAACCCAAGCCCGCGGATGCCGAGCATGTCGCCGAGTGGGTGCGCGAGGGTGGCCGGCTGTTGCTCGCTGATTCCAAGGGCGACCTTGCCGTGGCCGTCGGTGTTGAAGTCAAAATTGTCAACAGCGACGACGACACTGTTTCAACATCATTGGAAGATGCGCGCGAACTTGCGGTTGGAACGCCGACTGGAGTCGTTATCGGCACCACGCCGCCCGGCGTCGCGATCGGCAAGCCGTTGGTCACACCGCTACGAAAGGCTGACCGCAACTGGGAATTCGCCGGCGGCGAACCGCTCGTGAGCATACACAAAATCGGGCACGGCGAAGTATGGCTACTGCATCGACCACTGGCATTAGCCAACGAACAGATGAAGCGTGCCGACAACGCGATCTTCGCCGCGCGGCTCGCCGAAGCCATGTCCGACGGAAATCCTGGGAAAATCGGCATCGACGAGTATTGCCATGGCTTGCGTTCCCGACCCGGCGTGTTGGAACTCCTTTTGCAACCGCCGATTCGCACTGCCACGATCCAGGCGACTCTGTTTGTCGGCTTACTGTTGTGGGCCGCGGCGATTCGCTTTGGTCCATTGCGACCGTTGCCGCCGATGCGCCGACGATCCAAGGAAGAGTTCCTCAATGCGCTGGGCGATATGTTGCATCGGCACGGCGACACGGCCTCGGCATTTCGCACAATCCAGGGCGAAGTCAATCGGCAACTGGCAGAGCGCATCGGGCTGCCCGCGAACACGCATCCGGAAACCATCGTGGCAACCACGAGCCGTCGCCGTAAGATCACGCCGCAACTCGCGCAATTGCTCACCTGTGCCGCGCCGCCTTCGGGCCGCGCTGGCTTCGTAACCGCCATTCAAACACTTGATGAAACCAGCCATGAACTCATCCGACGATAGCCAACTGGCCACGCTTTATACATCGGCCCGCCGTGAGATCGCCAAGGTGATCGTCGGGCAGGAAACGGTGGTCGAACAATTGCTGTCGTGCCTGTTTGCCGGCGGCCATGTGCTGATTGAAGGCAACCCCGGCACGGCCAAGACGTTGTTGGTGCGGGTCGTGGCCAAGCTATTCCGCTGCGACTTCAAACGCGTACAGTTCACACCGGACATGATGCCTTCGGATATCATCGGCACCAATATCTTCGATCCGCGCACCCAGGCTTTTACTTTTCGTAAAGGGCCGATCTTTGCCGAGTTCGTACTAGGTGACGAAATCAACCGCGCGCCGCCGAAGACTCAAGCCGCGCTTTTGGAAGCGATGCAGGAGCGGCAAGTCACCGTGGATGGCGTGTCTTATGCACTGCCTCAGGTGTTCGGCGTCTTCGCGACGCAGAACCCGATTGAGCAGGAAGGCACGTATCCGCTGCCCGAAGCACAGCTCGACCGCTTCCTCATGAAGGTGCTGGCGCAGTTTCCCGCCGAGGCTGAAGAAGTCGAGATTCTCCGCGTGCATCAACAAGGTATGCGCATCGATGATCTTGACCGATTTGGGTTGCAGACCATTGGCGGACCGGACGAGTTGTTCGCGGTGCAGAAGGAGATTCGCGGCCGCACCATCCGCGATGAGTTGCTGACGTACATAGCCAAAGTGATCCGTGCGACCCGCGATGAGGCACGCATCGAGGTAGGTGCCAGCCCGCGCGCGGGTGTGATGCTGCTCAACGCCGCCAAAGCGCGGGCCGCGCTTCAGGGTCGTGGGCACGTGTTGCCGGATGACGTCAAAGCTGTCGCTAAGCCGGTATTGCGCCATCGCCTGCGCCTGAAGGCCGGCGCGGAAGTCGATGGCTTTTCGCCCGATGAGGTATTGGACGAAATCCTCGCCCGTGTTGAGGTGCCGCGGTGACGCTGGCACCGTCGCGACGACTGGTAATACTGTCCGGAGTGGTGGCGGCCGCTTCGCTGGTCGTCGTCATCGTGCCGGATGTCTGGCGTTTCGTTTTAGCCGCTAACCTCGGCATTTTTGCCATGGCTCTCCTTGATTTTTGGCTCGCGGCCAAGCCCGGCAACATCTCTGCGACACGACGCGCTCCATCACGCTGGTTTGTGTTGAAGCCGGAGACCGTGACAGTTCGCGTGGTCATTTCGTCGCGGCAGGCGCTCACCGTACACCTGATCGACGCTTCGCCGGCGCGGGTGCGCGATGCCGCACCGGAGTTGGCCATCCGCGTCGGGCCGAGCGGCGAAAATGAGGCGACATACCAACTCACGCCGTTGGGTCGCGGCCGACAGTTGTTCGGCGCACTCCACCTGCGTTATGCGTCGCCGCTGGGGTTGTGGGACATTGGCCGCACGGTGCCGGCCGCGGCCAACATGGATGTCTATCCCAATCTGACGCTGCTGGATCATTACCGCCTGCTGGCCATTGCTGACAGGACCGAGACCACGGATGCACGCACGATTCGCCGGCTTGGCGCCTCAGCCGAGTTCGAATCGCTGCGCGAGTATGCGTTCGGTGACGACACCCGCAAGCTGGATTGGAAAGCGACGGCTCGCCGCGGCCGGCTCATCGTCCGGCAGGAACGGGCGGAACGCAATCAAACGGTGCTGCTCCTGATCGACAGCGGCCGGCTGATGAACGCCGAGGAAGACGGCGTGTCCAAACTCGATCACGCGATCAATGCCGCGTTGTTGCTCGCGCATGTCGCGCTGAGCCGTGGCGACCGCGTCGGTCTCTGTGCCTTCTCGCACAAGGTCCACGCCTGGCTCGCTCCGCGCGGCGGCCAAGCGCAAGGCCGGCTGATCGGTGAGACGCTTTACGATCTTCAAGGCGACTACCGTGAAAGCGACCACGCTAAAGCGTTGCAACTCCTGGCCAATCGCCACCCGAAACGATCGCTGGTCGTCGCCATCACCGATTTCATTGACGCAACGACTGCCGCCGACCTGGTGACGCATCTCGGCCAGGCCGCCCGCCGCCACGTGGTGCTGCTCGCCGCTTTGCAGGATCGCTTCCTGGCAAGTGCATCGCAAGCCCCGGTGCGCGTGTCGCGCGAAGGCTTCCGCCGCGCCGCCGCATTGGATCTGTTGCACGACCGCCGCGAAGTCCTCGAACAAATCCGCCACCGCGGTGGCCTCGTGCTGGACGCCACGCCTGCCGATTTGTCGCCACGATTGCTGAATCGTTATCTCGAAGTGGTGCTGCGCGGGATGGTGTGAAGCCGGGTATCAAAGAACTCATCTACCAGTTTTCAAAAGGGTTAACGTTTTCTTGGCCGCACGGTGTAACTTGCGCCCAAAATATGGCTGGCTCAATTGTGGTGGCGAGGATTCTGACGGAACCGTCGAACATGGCGACGATCATCCCCGAGGGGTTAAATGTCTGCATTACGCGCGGGTCACAAGTGCCTGGTTTAGGTAGCACCTGAAAGCCGGCGGGTAATTTGGCGTCTTTGGGAACGGACTGCGGCGGAACGAACTGATTCAGCATCAAGTAGGCGTCGGTTGTTTTCGGATAGTCGCCGGCCGGTGCGGACAACGCAAACGAAGCCGTAGAAGCCGAATAGGCGCCAAGCCCCCAAAGCGTCGGCACCTCACCATTGGCCGATTTGCAAACCTGATGACGCTCGGCCAGCATGATGGTGTGGGT
>JANNLP010000059.1:0-14419 GCA_031396905.1 Gemmataceae bacterium | reverse complement strand
ACGTCTGTGACGTTTCCCGGAGTCAATGTCCGCAGATTCTGGTACGGCAGCGAGTTGAGGTAGAACCATTCCCACCCACGGCGGTCTGGTGACTCGGGTTTGGGAAGCCAATTGGTCAACAATTCACGCAATTGTGGCAAGCCGCGATGCTCGCGCCAAGCCTGCTGACCAAGGTGCATCTGGGCGTAATAGAGGTTCTGCTGGGCAACTTCAGCTTCCTTGTCGGCCCGCTGGCGTTCGCCGGTTTCCCGTTCTCGCGCTTCGACGGCTTGTTTATGCGCTGTGCGTTCGTTCGCGGCCGCTACCGTTTCTTTATGTGCCAGGTTCGACATCCGGTTCGCCACGATCAACGAAGCGATAGTCGCCAGCACGAGCACCGCAGTGAGCGCGCCGCCAAGCGTTGCGATGCCGGGATTGTGCCGCGCCCAGCGCACGCAGCGTTCCAACTGTGATTGCCGCCGAGCCTGGATTGGTTCATCGTCCAGAAATCGCTGCAGGTCCGCCGCCAGTTCTTCCGCGGTCGTATAACGCCGCGACGGCTCGCGCGCGGTGGCTTTTTGAATGATGGTGACCAGATCGCGCGGAATGTCACGCCTGACTTTGTGCAGTGGTGTCGGCTCGCCGGTGGTGACTTGCTTGATGAGCTTGTTGCGGTCCTTCTCCACGAAGGCCGGCCGCATCGCCAGCAACTCGTACAGCGTAAGACCGAGCGAGTACACATCGCCGCGCGCGTCCGACTTGCCTTCGAACGCCTCGGGTGGCATATAGCGCAGCGTGCCGAGGATATCACCGGTGTGGGTGATGTCCTCCGCAGCGGAACTTGCCACCTTCGCCAAGCCAAAGTCGGTGACCCAGACGGTGCCCTGCATGTCCAAAAGCAAATTGGAAGGCTTGACATCGCGATGATGCACGCCTTGCTTGTGGGCGTACTCCAGCGCATCGGCCACCTGCCGGCCAATGTTCGCCACGCTCTGCCAATAAGTCTGCTTGCCTCGTGCGGCCTTGCGCCCCGTGACAGTGGAGCCTGGCAATGTGACGGATGACGATGAAACGGCAAACGAATCCGACATTCGACCCGAATCGGTCGATGAATGGGAATGTACGTTGGAACCGCCGCTGACGGGTAGATCCAATGTCGCATCACCACCTGGTTGCGGTAGAGCGTTTGGCACGGCGTGAACGGCCGATGAATGAAACGCGCCGGTCATCAGCGAACGAGCTACTTCGACGGCGGAAACATCTCGGCGTGCGACGCGAATCTCACCTGCCGTCAGTAAACCGTTCGGCGTTGGCGCGGCTCCGGGCTGTAGGCGATTCAATTCGTTGAGCACGACATCCAGGCCCAGCCCCTGAATGAACTGCATGACGTAATACGGCACGCCTTCGTGGTCGCCGACGCCGAAGACCGGCACGATGTTGGTGTGGTGCAGCTTGGCGGCCGCCCGGGCTTCGCGCTCAAATCGGCGCTTATGCTTGACGTCCTGCAGGGCTTGATTCGGCAGAAGCTTCAGCGCGACATGCCGGCCCAGCGACACTTGCTCCGCTTCATAGACGACGCCCATGCCGCCGCGGCCAATCTCGCGGATGATGCGATAGTCGCCGAGTTGCTTCAGGGCGACTTGCGAAGTCGAAGTGATTTTGTCGCCCGAGCCTTCCGTTGACCCATCCGCGACGGCGATGTTCTCCATCATCGCCATTGCTGGGAATACTTCCTTGATCTCCGTGGCTAACTCTGGATGCCGATCGATGTACTCGCGCAGCGGCGGCCGTTCCCCTTTGCGGTATCGTTCCAGAAACTCCTCGGCGAGTTCCAGAACACGTCCCGATGTGATCTCGGAATCGGACATCATTACTCCATGAAGCCCGGAATCTGCGATAGTATTTCGCGGAGCCGCTTGATGGCGCGCAGATAACGGCTGCCAGCGCCGGCTTTGGACATTCCAAGCACCTCCGCGATTTCACTGGTGGATAGCTGCTCGAAGTGTTTCAGGGCCAACACTTCACGATCCGTGGGATCCATGTTGTTCAAAGCGTCTTGAACAATCATCCGGGTCTCAGCACGGACGGCGGCTTGCGATGGCGTCGTCAATTGTCCGAGAAGATGGGCCGCCAGCGACATGGAATCGGCTTCCGGCAGGCCACCGCGGTGCAATGTCACTTCCCGGTCGGCATCACGAAGTTGCGTCCCCAGGTGCCGGCGATGAATTTCGGCCAGCTTCAGTCCGGTCATGTGCCGCAGCCACAAGTAGAAAGGCAATTTTGGATCGGCGGCGTATTCCTGCAACCGGCCCGAAATATTCAGAAACGTCTCCTGCAGCACATCGGAATCATCGACCCGCCCCTGCAGCCGGCGGCTCAACCGCAAATGCACCATGCGTTTCAGTCGATCACGATGAAGCGCCAAAAGCTCGTCCACAGCCTGCTGATCGCCGCCCGCCGCCTTTTGCAACAGGGCGGCTGATTCGTCCGGCTCGTCGGTCATCTCATTGCCCATACTTGTTAAGTGCGCTTTGGCGGCAATCGTCTCTATAGTGGCGGCAAAGTGAATGATAACCATGCGCGCCTCGTTCAGACACCCATGGTGAAGCGGGTCCGTACTTGCCAAAAGGGGACGACCGCCGCGATTGGCCGCCGTCCCCTCATGGGGATGGCCACAGGGGTATCAAGGAAAGACGTTGTTGCCGTCCGTTGATGCGAAGTTGAATGCGATTCATTGCCGCTCAGGATTCGAACCTGAAATCCGCTGATGAGTTATCAGTCTGCTCTCTGAGAGTGCATGTTCACATGGTTAGGACTATCTTCCCAGCGACGTGTCGGCCGTGACTAAGTGCAAGTGCCTCTATGGCCTGCTCAAGTGGAAGAACCGCTTGCACGAGAGGCCGGAGCTTGCCGTCGTCGATGATCCTTCCAATCTCTGCAAGGCGCTTGCCATCGGGTTTGACGCCGATCATCATGGCGCGCACGCCGTTTTTCCGCGCGAGGTCCTGTGGCGGCTCCTCCGTCAGCGCTACAAGAACGCCACCTTTTTTGAGGACTCCGAACGATCGACTTTGCGTATCCCCGCCCACCGCGTCGAGCACAACATCCACGTCACGAATTTGATCTTCAAAGCGCGTCGACTTGTAGTCGATCGCCTGATCGCAGCCGAGATCTCGGATGAGCTTCATGTGTTCGGGGTCGGAAGCGGTGCCGATCACTCGTGCACCGTGCGCCTTGGCGAGTTGCACCGCCATCGATCCAACTCCGCCGGCCGCCGCGTGAATGAGTATCGTCTGGCCCGCGCGCAATTCAGCGTTGTCAAACAGTGCTTGATGGGCCGTCAGCGCCGCGATAGGTACGGCCGCCGCGGCCGGGAAATCGAGTGTCCTTGGCTTGATTGCAAAAACACTCTCATCGCCAACAGCAAACTCCGCATCCGCGCCATCGCCCGACAGATCGATCATGCCGAAGACTTCATCGCCGGGCTTGAGCCGTTTCACTTCCGCACCAAGCTTCTCGACCGTTCCAGCCAGCTCCCAGCCCAAGATCAGCGGCAGGCGGTGATCGAGCCACGATCGGGCCTTGCCCTCGGCGATCATCCAATCTAGCGCGTTCACACCAGCTGCTTTCACGCGCACCAGAACCTGCCCGCGCCCCGGTTCGGGTCGCGGCGCCTTCCCAATTTTGACACCGGTCGGATCACCGTATGAGTGGATTCGTGCGGCTCGCATTGTTGCCGTCGCATGCGTCTCCGGTTTTTCGACCTGCGACGCGCTCTCGGACAATTTGCTGAATGGCGTACCGCACTCGCGCCACCGGCACTCGACGGCGTGCGGGCATTTCGGTTGGCGTTCTGTTTCCAGCCATCCGCCGGAGAACCCCGCCTTCCGCAATCCCCGCCAGGTGTATGGGCATCGCCGCATGAGGTTCCACACAAGTCCGGTCCGATAGTTCTCGATCATCATGACGATCGGACCCTGATCCAAGCCATAATTCAGCGGGCTGACCCAGTCGTCGAATGTCGGATTCAGGCTGGCGCGCAGCCCGTATTCGCTGCGCAAGTTGGGGTGCGTGCGAACAAATTCACGCAGTGTGTCCGTAACAAGCTCCGGCGCAAACGGCAGTGACGCCGCGACGGCGCCGGGCGACAGCGTGCCATCATCCGGATCATCGGCAACGCCCCTGGCTCTGTACATCCAGAACTCCCGATCGACGTTGTCGATTCTCATCGTCGTTGGTCCTGGACCGTCACTGGCGCTTAAGCCCCAAGAGTGCGGTCCATACCCGCGAAACTTATGCGGATTCTCCTGCGCGTAACTCTGCTGTACCTTGACCGCACGGCAACTGTTCTCGAAATAATCAAGCCCCTTGGCTTGCATGAATTCGTCGCTAATTCCCCGGAAATCGATCCAACAATGACTGAGCTGGTGAATGAACAGCGGGCCTGCGTGAAGGTAATCAATGCCGTATTGCGCCCGCCAATCGAATGTCTTCTGCCACGCACGGTAGCACTCCGGCGGCAGAGGAAAAGTGGACGATCCAAATCCCAGCACATGCATCAGCAACGATTCATCGTATCCCTGATATCGATAGCTGATGAAGCCGTTCTCCGGGGTACCGCCGTGGATGATGGTGACATTTTCGACGGCCTTGGTCGGCCAGCCGTTTTCATTGCATGGAACGCCGTACAGCGCCCACTGCCAGTCAGCGCGTCGAAGAAGAGCATCAGCCGTGTCGCGGATTTCGCGCTCGGCAGGCGCATCCCCCTCAAAAAACGCCGCTACAGCAATCATACCCGCCAGAAGAAACGCGCTGTCAACCGTCGAAAGCTCGCATGTCCCGGCACGACGACCGTCCTTCATTTGCAGAAAGTGATAGTAGAACCCTTTGTAGCCTGTCACGTCCGGCTCGGGTCCTTGCGGGCTGTGCTCAAAGAATCGCAGCGTGGTCAAAGCCCGTTCGGCCGCGTCCGCACGCTTGAGCCAACCATTAGCCACCGCGACAGGAAGACAACTCAATCCCAACCCCGTCGCCGCGATGCTGCAAGGCGAATGCTCGTCCGTGTTATCGGCCACAAGTCCGTTCTTGACATTGGTGTGATCAAGAAAATAGCGGAATGCCGATTGCTGAAATTCCAGGATATCGTCAGGCAACTCAGTCATGTGGTTATCCTTCGCATTTGCAACCTGTGGCCGCGATCGAACTGATCATCAATTGTGTACGTCTGTTTTTGTGGTCGCGTTGGGTCCGCTGAAGCGTCGAATGACTGAGTAGAACACGGGGGTCAAGAAGATACCGAAGAGCGTCACGCCGATCATGCCGGCGAAAACTGCTGTGCCAAGCGTGCGCCGCATCTCTGCACCGGCACCGTGCGCGATCACCAGTGGGAACACGCCAAGTATGAAGGCGAATGATGTCATCAGGATTGGTCGCAAGCGAACCTTCGCCGCTTCGATGGCCGCATCGAAACGCGATGCGCCTTCCAATTGCCGGTCACGGGCGAACTCGACGATCAGGATCGCATTCTTACATGCAAGACCGACGAGAACGACAAAGCCAACCTGCACGAAGATGTTGACATCCATTTTTGCAAGCGCGATGCCAGCCAGGGCGCTGAGCAGGCACATGGGCACAACAAGAATGACCGCAAGGGGCAGTGACCAGCTTTCGTAAAGGCCTGATAATACGAAAAAGACTAAGGCTGCCCCGAGGACAAATGCACTAAATGGGTTTTGTCGCAGGTCGCGAAAGTACTCAATCTTGCTTGCCTGTTTTTGCAGGTAGCTTAGTTCCGTCCATTCGTAAGCCATGTTGCGAGGCAACTCGCGATCTGCCAGTTGTTCCATCGAGTTGAGCACGTCGCCGGTGCTGACACCCGGTAACGACGCGCCTGTTATCGCGGCCGATGGGAACATGTTGTACCGCGTAATCTGTACCGGCCCGGCGGAATCCCGAATGTCGACGACGGAGCCAAGCGGCACCATGTCGCCATCATTGTTGCGCACCTTGAGTTGCTTGACGACGTCGGCGCTGACTCGAAATGGGGCGTCCGCCTGGACATTTACCTGCCACGTGCGGCCAAAGCGGTTGAAGTCGTTGACGTAATAACTGCCGAGGTATGCTTGCAACGCGGTGAAT
The DNA here is from genome assembly GCA_031396905.1 of Gemmataceae bacterium. Taxonomy (GTDB): domain Bacteria; phylum Planctomycetota; class Planctomycetia; order Gemmatales; family Gemmataceae; genus JAIBBI01. The sequence continues at coordinate 8,302 of JANNLP010000059.1, read as the reverse complement.
ACTTCGGTGAGTTCAACCCCCATTGTTTTGACTTTCTTGCGATCGATGTCCACATAAAGCTGTGGCGTGCGTGCGCGAAAGCCGTTGAACAACCCGACAAGTCCGGGCTGCTGATTGCCCTTCGCAGCCAGATTGTCCGCCTGGGCTTGCAGGGCGTCGTAATTGATGTCGCCCGTTGCTTCGATCATGATTTTGAAGCCGCCGGCGTTCCCCAAGCCGCGTACCGCAGGCGCTCCGAAGACCAGCACTCGCGCTTCGGGGATTTCACGCTGCACCCGAGAACGCAGCTGCTTGAGGATGCCTTCGCCGGATGATTCAGTCGATCGGCGTTCCCCAAACGGCTTAAAGGTGATGAACATCGAGCCGTAGTTGGAACTGTTCGCATTGAGAACGAACGACGTGCCGGGAATCGCTAACGTGTGCGCAACGCCGGGAGTCTCAAGGGCGATCTTCTCAATTTTCTGAGTGACCGCGACGGTGCGTTCCAGCGATGCCGAGTCAGGCAATTGAATGTTGGCTAACACATAACCTTTGTCTTGAGTCGGAATAAATCCGCTTGGAATGCGCGAGTAGCTGAATCCCGTCAGCCCTATGAGTCCGACATAAATCAGAAGCACAATGACACTCAGACGGAGCGACCAGCCGACGACTTTGCCGTAAACCTCAGTCGCGCGGCCAAAGACTCGGTTGAAGCCACGAAAGAACGCACCGAGGATTCGGTTCACCCAGCGAATAGTCAGCCACCCGAGCGCGCCACCGACGATTGCACCCGGAAGGAACAAGAGAAAGTAAATTTGCCAAGTGCGAAACGTAGCTGCAAGTCCGCCGGGGGCTGCGTCGCTACCTTCAGCATTGGTAGCCAATCCGAGCCACGCGCCCAGTATCGGCGTCAACAGCCACACGGTTGCAATTCCGCCAAGTATTCCGAAAAACCACCAGGGAAGTGCTTCTCGACCCTCCTGACCATGTTCGCCCGCCTTCCGCCCTCCGAAGATTGAAGCGGCCCGCGCAGGCGTCATTGTCATGGAGTTGATCGCCGAGATGATCATCGACGCCGAGATAGTTAGAGCGAATTGTCGAAAGAATTGGCCGGTAATGCCGCCCAGGAACGCACTCGGCAAGAGCACCGAACTCAATACGAGCGTGATGGCGAGAATCGGCCCGGTAATTTCGCTCATGGCCTTGATCGTGGCCTCGCGCACAGGCAGGCCTTTCTCCAACCACCGCTCTATGTTTTCCAGGACTACGATCGCGTCGTCGACAACGATGCCAATGGCCAAGACCAGGCCGAACAATGTCAGGTTGTTCAGCGAAAAACCCAACATTCTCATTACAAAGAACGTGCCAACCAGCGACACAGCCACGTCAATCACGGGCAAGAGCAAGGCCTTCCAGTCTTGCAAAAACAGCAGCACAACGATGGCAACCAAAATGATCGCATCGCGGAGCGTGTTGAATACTTCGTCCACAGACTCGCGAATAAACGGGGTCGTGTCGTAATGGAAGCCGTAGCGCAATCCATGCGGAAAGCGTGCGTAAAACTCACGCATCTTGGCCTTCACACGGTCGGCCGTGTCCAAGGCATTGGCGCCGGGCAACAGGAAAACGCCCAGGGCGGCGGCCGACTTGCCATCGACTCGTGCAAGCGTGTCCTGACTGCGCGCTCCCAACTCGATTCGGGAAACGTCTCGGAGATAAGTGACCTCACCGTCCTCGCCCGTTTTCAGGACGATATTGGCGAACTGCTCAGGTTCAATCAATCGACCGAGCGTGCTGAGCGTGAATTGAAACTCCTGGCCTTGCGGCACCGGCGGCTGCCCAATTTGCCCTGCGGCGACTTGGACATTTTGTTCGCGCAAGACGCGAATCACGTCGCCAGCGGATAAGTTGCGCGCTTGCAATTTGTCGGGGTCGAGCCACACGCGCATGCTGTAGTCTTGCTGGCCGATCACGATGACATCGCCAACGCCCTCAAGGCGGGCGAGTGCATCCTTGAGTTGAATCGTGGCGTAGTTGCTGATGTAAAGTGCGTCGAAGTACGGCCGGCCTGTCACCGGATCATCTTCGGAAGTCAGATTCGCCACCAGGAGAATGTCGGGCGAACGTTTCTTGACAATCACGCCGATGTTCTTGACGACATCCGGGAGTGATGGCAATGCAATCGCGACGCGGTTTTGCACCAACACCTGGGCCATGTTGACATCTGTTCCGAGTTCAAACGTCACGTCCAGACTATAGGAGCCGTCGTTTCCCGATTGGGACGACATGTAGAGCATGCCTTCGACGCCGACGACTTGCTGCTCGATCGGTGAAGCCACCGTGTCGGCGACAACTTGCGAGTTGGCGCCCGGGTAATTGCTCGTCACGCGCACTGTCGGCGGCGTGATCTCCGGGTATTCAGCCACGGGCAACAACGCGGCTGCAATTCCACCCAGGAGAACGATGACGATCGATATGACCCACGCAAGGACCGGACGGTCGATAAAGAAGCGCGCGAGCATGGGATCCTCATTTCTGCCCGCCGGGCATTTGCACTAAGTTCGGATTCACCGTAGCGCCGGGTCGAACCAATTGAAGTCCAACGACGATCACCTTCTCTCCGGACTTCAGTCCTTCGGTGATTTCACGTAATCCGTTTTCGAGGACGCCGAGTCGGACCGGGCGACTCGAGACGACATTTTTCTCGTCGACAACGTAAACGATCTTTTGACCCTGATCGGTGTCGAGTGCATGCTCGCTGACCAAAAGCGCTTTGTGTGGGCGGCCGATGGCCATGCGAACACGCGCAAAATACCCAGGAAGAAAAACCTGGGTCTTATTGTCAAAAACGCCTCGAAGCCGAATCGTTCCCGTCTTGGGATTAACCTGATTGTCCACGAAATCAATCGTGCCTTGATGCGGGAACCCCTCTTCGTTGGCGAGCGCCAAAGAAATTGGAAATCCACCTTCGCGCACCGACTCCGCTTTTCCTTCGCGGATCAATTGTCGCACCCGGAGGGCGGTGTTTTCGTCCACGTCGTAATAGGCATAAATGGGATCCATCGAGACAATGGTGGTCAAAAGCGTGCCGCCACCCTGGCCGCCGGGCTGAATCAAATTGCCGACCGTGACGATGTAGCGACTTGTTCGCCCGTCAATCGGGGCAGTCACTTTCGAATAATCCAAATCGAGCTTGGCTCGGTCCACGGCGGCTTTCAAGGCCACACGGGTCGCAGCGGCTTCGGCATGGTCCCCCGTAATCTTGTCAAACTCTTCCTGGCTGGAGGCGCCCGAGCTGACAGTGCGGCGGACACGAGCCAGGTCGGTGCCAAGCCGTTCGAGTCTTGCTACAGCAGCAGCCAAGCTTCCTTCCGCCTGTTCCAAAGCTCTTCGAAAAGGCTGCGGATCAATTTCAAAAAGCACGTCACCTTTCTTGACAACGGCGCCTTCCTTGAAATTCACCTTTTCAAGATAACCCGAGACGCGCGCACGCAGTTCGACTGAGTCCACTGCCGAGGTACGGGCAGTGTAACTCGCGAACTCGGTGATCTCCCGCTCAATGGGAACACTGATGCTCACGAGCGGCGGTTCCAACATTGGTGGCTGGCCCGTTCGTGAGCAACCGGCAGTTGCCGAGACAATAAGGCACAACAATACCATTGGGCGACGGTTCGGGCGTAAACAGATTGGTCGCATGATTGTCAATCCTCCGCGCTTTGGACCCATGGTATTATCGTTACTTCGTCATGTGCTAACCGTTGAGCGCGTAGTTTTTGTAGCGTTGTCAACGGGCATTTTCACGTTCGGGCGGTCAATCGACTGCACGGAGATCGGTCCCGGCGGCAGCCAGTTCGAAGATGACTTCCAATTCAACCGGTGAACCGCCAGGTACTGTGCGATCACTTACACCAAGTTGATTGCAACATCGATGTTGCCGCGAGTGGCGCTGGAGTAAGGGCATGTCTGGTGCGCGGCGTCCACCAAGGCCTGTGCGACTTCGCGGTCCACACCTGGCATGCTGACATTGAGGCGCGCTTGCAGGGAATAAGCGCCGTCGGTTAGGCAAAGATCCACTTCGGCATCGATTGCCAGGTCAGCCGGGAGATTGACTTTCATTTTGCGAGCTGCAATCCCAATCGCCCCTTCGAAGCATGCCGACCACCCGGCGGCAAGTAGTTGCTCCGGGTTGGTGCCGCTGCCTGTGGTTCCTGGACTCGAAAGTTTGATGTTCAGCCGCTCATCCGAACTGCGTGAAGTACCGTTTTCCCGCCCGCCAGTAGTGTGAGTCTTCGCCGTGTATAGTACTTTTCCGATCTGGGTCATGACAGTCTCCTTGACACGTGAGGCGATGACATGTTGTTGTGGAAGTAATGCGAACATTCGTGCCTCGGTTAGCCCCTTGGCCCTTGTTAGGTCTTCGATGCCGTCACGGCGTGCGACGGTTCTGGCTTTTCACAATTTCTAAGAGGAAGCGGGTGGACACGAGAATTGATAGGGTGGCAATACTTGCAACATTCATCGGGTGCCTGTCTATGCAGGAAGCACCCACAAACGGAATGAATCGCAGGGTTATCGTAGTTCAACGGGAGTTCAGCACGGTCGAATCGACCTAAGTCATTGCCGCTCAGGACTCGAACGCCCGTCACATTCTAAGCAGAACACTCGAAATCAGGGTGTGGACGGTGCAAAAAGCGGCGCAGTCGATGCGGCGTTCGCGGAGTTAGCAGCCTGCTGGCCGCAACTGTCGGCCGAAATACGTAACGCGATCATTGCAGTCACTCGAAGCGCAGTTAGCCGCGTTGGTAATGGGCCGGGCAATTCGGACAGATTTGAACCCAAGATTTCGTGAACACGTATTTCTCAAAGTGGCGGCATTCGGTTCCAGTTTGCACATAAGCGCAAGCTGGTGGCGGAGCAAGCGGCCTTGATAGAGAAAGAGCGCGTTTGTTGTAGCTTCCTAAGTTTCCGCCTCACGACGGAAAAGGGAGAAGGGCCAATCACTCTTGAGGTGACAGATCCACCCGGCCTCGCGGAGGCGCTTCGAAAGATGTAAACTCAGTGGAGATAGGAACCGTCACTGGAGAGGTTGCGATGACTGTTGATATCAAGGAAGCCGTCCGATCGAAATACGGCACTGTCGCCACTAGCGGCCTATCAGGTGATCATGCGGGAGTGCGTGCGGTAGCCGAGGCTTTTGGCTACACGCCTGAGGAACTAGCCTCTATTCCAGCTGAAGCCAACATGGGACTTTCCTGTGGCAACCCCACCGCAACAGCTAACCTGCGGAGGGGCGAAGTCGTCGTAGACCTTGGGTGCGGTGGAGGATTGGACGTGCTACTGGCAGCACGGAAAGTCGGCCCAGAAGGCAAAGCCATCGGCATCGATATGACCGACGAGATGCTTGATTTGGCCCGCCGCAATGCTGTCAAGTCTGGCGCTAGAAACGTTGAGTTTCACCGGGCGACCATCGATAAACTGCCGCTGCGTGACGCCTCGGTCGATTGCGTGATTTCCAATTGTGTCATTAACCTCGCGCCTGACAAACCTGCCGTGTTTCGTGAGATCGCTCGTGTGTTGAAGCCGCGTGGGCGGTTAGCGGTCAGTGACATTGCATTAAAGAAGTTGCTGCCGGCGGAGATTGGGCAAGACCTCATGGCCTATGTGGGCTGCATCGCTGGAGCAATTTCCATCGGTGAATACCGCAAGCAATTGTCGGAAGCCGGATTTGACGCTGTGGAAATCATCGACTCGGAGGCCGACTTGAACGCCTATGCCAAGGTCGAGAATCAGTCGGGCTGTTGCTCGCCAGCAATGGCTTCTAGTGGCAGCTTACCTGTCGTCGCTGAATCTGGGTGTTGCACACCAACGACGCCAGCGAGCGATGGAAACCTTCACGGCCAGCTAGCCGATCTATTGCGGCGGTACGATGTGAACGAATTCGCAGCTAGCGTCCGGGTGTTCGCAATCAAACCGAGCTAGTCGTCGATCTACCAACCGTGGAGCAGGTATGAGGATGCGACTGCTTGTAATTTACTTGGCATTCCTTGTCGTTGCGCCGGCTGCGGCCGGTGAATTCGGTTCACAAATGGCCCTCAGTTCCGACGGCGACCGGACGGCCGTCGTCGATGCGGACGAAGGCGTACTGGCAGTCGTTGACGCCAAAACGAATAAGCTTGTCCGTCGCATCGAAATGAAAGGTAAACCGCAATGCGTTGCCTGGCTGGGCGCCACCAATCAACTGGCCGTGACGCTCTACGGCGCCGACGCTGTGCATATTGTCGATGCGGCAACGGGAGAGGTGGCTGCGCAGATCGCCGTCGGCGACGAACCGTACGGTGTGATTGCCGACCGCAAAGGCCAAAGGATTTGGCTCACGCTCGACTATCCTGGGGAAGTTGTTGAAATCGATGTTGTGTCGCGGCGAGTATTGCGACGACTTCGCGTCGAACCATTTCTTCGCGGCATCGCGTTTTCGCCGACAGAGGATACGATTTTCGTCGCCGGCTATCACACGGGTCGGCTCCACGCGATCAACATTGCTTCGTGGCGCGTCACCGCTACTTGGGATGGCCAACCTTCCGACAATCTTTGTCGTTCAGTAGTCGTAAACCCCAAGGGCACAAAAGCCTATTTGTCGCACATTCGATCGCGCACGTCCGTCGTCCATGCCCGGGGAGCAATCGTGCCATTTCTTGGCGTATGCGATCTGTCGGCGAGCGCTGAAGTTCGGCGGCGCGGTATCGCTTTGGACACATACAACGGCGTCTACGTCACCGCCAATCCCTGGGAGTCGGCCGTGTCGCCGGACGGCTCGAAGCTGGTCACGGTGTATTCCGGGACCGACGACATGAACGTGTCTAACATCCTCGACGACGGCTACCGCGAGATCCAACGACAAACCATCGTGCAAGTTGGCAAGAACCCGCGAGCCGTGCGCTTCTCGGCGGATGGCGCGAGAATCTTCGTGTATGAAGCCATCGACTTTACGGTAAGCGCCTATGATGCCGTGACCATGAAACGAACTGCCGCGGTTTCGCTCGGGACGCCGACACGAACATCGGAATGGCGGCGCGGAAAGGAATTGTTCAACTCGGCGAAGCCGCCCATGTCGAACGCACGGTGGGTCTCGTGTTCGTCATGCCATCCTGATGGGCAAGCCGATGGCCGCACATGGCAGAACCCCGAAGGCTTGCGGCGCACACCGAGCCTCGCTGGCTTGGCCCACACGCACCCGCTTCACTGGTCGGCTGACCGCGATGAGGTTCAAGATTTTGAGTATACAATCCGCGGTGCTCTAATGGGCGGCACAGGACTGTGTCGTGGCCGCATTAAACCCAAGGAAGGGCACGCCGCAGTTGAGTTGGATGAACCTCTCAGAGGTCGGTCGTCCGACTTGGACGCGTTGGCAGCTTACACAAATTCCTTTAGCTTCGGATTGTCGCCGCACGCCGCCGGACCGGGACAATTGACGCCCGCGGCTGAACGCGGCAAGGTCCACTTTTTTGATTCGAAGACGCAATGCACAACGTGTCACGGCGGGCCATATTACACCGACTCTCGGTTACAGAAGCCTTACAACCATCACGACGTTGGAACCGCTGAAATTGATGACAAGATGGGACCGAGGTTCGACACTCCGACTCTGCTCGGCATCTACCGCAATCGCGCTTGGCTTCACCACGGTAAGGCGGCGTCTCTCGACGAGTTGCTCACCAAATTCAATGCGCTCGATCAACATGGGAAGACGAGCCACCTCAACCAATCCGAGCGCGCCGATCTGATCGAATTTCTGAAATCCCTGCCGTATGAGCCGCCTCCCGCCAGGACGCCGAATACCGTCGCCGGCCATCAATAAAGACAATCCGCCTTTCCCAAGCCCGGCTTGATGGATACATTAATTCACGCCAGTTGTTCTGGAACCAAACTCTAACTAGGAGCCTTGGAAATGCGATTTCGTATGGGAATCGGCGTTGCAGTGCTGATGGTCAGCACGGCATACGCCGTCGATTTGAAGTCCGGCCCGCAGGTCGGCGACTCGATTGCGGCTTTTCATCCGCTGAACGTGACGGGGAAGTCGGCCGGCAAGAAGAACTGCCTGGTCTGAGGCAACGGCAATAATCCGGTGGCCATGGTTTTCGCACGCGAAACCAACACCGACTTGGCCAGTTTGGTCAAGAAGCTCGATGCCGAAACAGCGAAACACGCAAGCGCCAAAATGGGTAGCTTCGTTGTCTTTTGCAACGATGATGAAAAGCTTGAAGAAGAACTGAAAACATGGGCCGAGAAGGAAGGGATTAAGAAAACCATCCTGACCATCGATAAC
>JANNLP010000021.1:0-14938 GCA_031396905.1 Gemmataceae bacterium | reverse complement strand
TCTTCGTCGCGGCGGTGGTAGCCGCAATCGCCGGTGAGTTTCTCAGCGCAGGTGAGAGCCGAACATCGAGCCGCAGTTACAACTTGGACTCGGTCCTTTCTCGCCAGATGGCGTCCACGTCGGGCTGATCCCGGGGCACCGGGACTCGCCATTTGCCGACATGCGAGCTTGGGGATACGCCGACGATCGCGTAGCTTAAATGCAAGCTTTCGAAGTTCAGAACGGAGTCGCGAAATGTCGTACCGCGCGCGTCTTTTCGCTCTTGCCCTGGAGCCCCGCGATGTGCCGGCGTTGTTCACGGTGATGAACACGCTCGATGCGGGGGTCGGCTCACTGCGGCAAGCGGTCTTGGATGCGAATGCGCTGGCGGGGGCCGACACGATTCAATTCTCGGCGCTCTTTGATACACCGCAGATCATCAATTTGACATCCGGCGAGCTTCCGGTCACGGACTCCGTGCAGGTCACGGGGCCGGCCAACGCGGCACTAATCACTGTCAGCGGCGGTGGTTCTAGCCGAGTTTTCAACGTCAACGGCCCAGGAACCCTCAGCGTATCCATGTCGGGCATCACGATCGCCAATGGCAAGGCGGTGGACAATGGCGGCGGCATCTATGTCGATGACGAGTCCCTTACGCTCACTAATGTCGTATTGAACGGCAATTCCGCACCGACGAATGGCGGTGCCGTCTTCGTCAACGTTGCGGCAGGTTCGCTGACGGCGGCGGACTGCCAGTTCACCAACAATTCCGCCAAGTATGGTGGAGCGATCGCGCGCACGACGAACGGTTCGGTCTCGTTGACGCGGTGTAGTTTGACGGGCAATAACGCGATTTTCGGCGATGGCGGCGCGATTTACATGAATCAGGGCAGCCTTACCGTCGTCAGCAGCTTGATCGCGAACAATACCGCCGCCAACAACGGCGGTGGTGCGTCGACTGTCGCCGCTATGCCCAAGGCACTCTTCAGCAATTCCACGATCGCCAACAACACCGCGGGCGGCGTCGGCGGCGGTATCTACAACGACCACTACTTCAGCACGTTGCAAATCCTCAACTGCACCGTCGCCAACAATACCGCAATGGATGGGAGCGGCGTGTACAACGGTTGGGTGTCGGGATTCAGCATCAGCGGAATGGTAATCACCAGTTCGATCGTTGCGACAAACTTCGGCGGCAGCGACTTGACTCATTTCGGGTCCGAGTATGCGCACTTCTATCGCAGCATTATTGGCTCGACGAACGGTACCGGTCCGGGCTATGATCACGGCGGCAACTTTTTCGGTGTCGATCCGGGCCTCGCGCCATTGGCCAACAATGGCGGGGCGACCCTGACCCATGGACTCCTGCTCGGCAGCGCGGCGTTAGACGCAGGAGTCGATCAATCTCCTACGTTGGGAACTGACCAACGGGGCGCAGGCTTCCCCCGACTAATTGGTCCAGCGGTTGACATCGGCGCCTTCGAAAACGCCCTTCCGCTTCCTACTGGGTTGTTGACTCCGGTCCCCCCGATCGTATCCCCCGGCCCCACGCCAAACACGGTGACAGTAACCTACACCGATCCGAACTTCTCCATCTTGGGATCGTCAATCGACATCAACGACATCCAGATTCTGGACCCGAGTAATAACCCGCTGACGATCACCAGCTTTTCGCCCCCCGTGCCGGGCAACAGCAACCCGTTGGCGATCACCTACACGTTTACCCCACCATCGAACTTGGTCGTTAACCAGTGGGATAACTCCGACAACGGAACCTATACGGTCAAACTGATCGCTGCCGAAGTGTCTAACACCAAAGGCGTCTTTAACGTTAACCAGACCTTGGGAACCGTCAAGGCGTTTATGTCGACGACCTACACGGTCTTTAAAAGCTATGACGTTGGCGTCGGTATCGGGTTTAGCGGCGATCTGCGCTATTGCATCAACAAAGCCAACGCGGACCTGGGACCGTCGATCATCAACTTCGATCCCGCGTTATTCGCCACTTCGAAGACCATCACGTTGGCACTCGGTGAATTAGCGGTCACCGCGGCGGTTACTGTCAACGGTCCGACCGCGGTTGTGACTGTGAATGCGGGAATGGCGAGTCGTATTTTCAACGTCAACGACACCTCGGCCGTCGGTAGCATCTTTGCGATCAGCAACATGAAACTGGTGAACGGCGTCGACTCGGTCGGCGGCGGCGGCGCGATTCTCATGCAGAACGACAGTTTGTCGCTGACGAATTGCACGCTTTCCAACAACACCTCCAACCAAAATGGTGGCGCCATCAAATTCGCAGTCGCCGGTGGAGCACTGAACGTCACCAACTGCACAGTCTCGAACAACTCGGCCACTGGGACGGCTGCTGGCCTCGGCTATGGCGGTGCCTTCGAGTTCCATGCCAACACGGCCGTGGTTGTGCTGAATTCGACACTATCAGGTAATACCTCGGCACGAGACGGTGGCGCAATGTGCTTCTACAACACCGGCAGCCTGTTGATGACCAATACGAGCGTCACCGGCAACACGGCCGCTACGGGCGGCAACTATTCATACGGTGGTGGCGGTCTCAATTTCTTCGGTGCGGCCACCGGCCCGGGCGTTGTCATCAGCGGCTGCACGTTTTCCGGCAACGATAGCGGCAATGCAGGCGCGGTAGCTCCATTGTTCGGTGGCGGCGGCGCCATGGCCTTCGTTGCAGTCAGCGGAAATATCGTGATCGAAAACAGTACGGTTTCCGGCAATACTGCGAACGCCGGGGCCGGCCGCGGCTACGGCGGTGGTATCATGGCCCGCAACCTCGGTGGGACGAATTTCATCACGATCCGGAACAGTACGATCGTCAACAACGACGCCGGCAGAGGTGGCGGCGGTATCGCCATTGCGGCGACGGGCCCGCAGAGCGTGTCCAGCACGATCATCGCGCAGAACACGCTGGGCGGCGTCACGACGGCCGGCAGAGCCGACTTAGCTTCGGCGGCTGCCATTAACATCACGGGTAATAACAATCTCATCGGCGTGCAGGACGCGAGCACGCAAATGACATTTACGGGAACTGGCAACCAAACCGGCACGGCGGCGACCCCACTCGACGCCAAGCTTGGCGCGCTGGCCAGCAATGGCGGGCCGACGCAAACGCGGGCACTATTGGCTGGCAGTCCGGCGATCGACACCGGCACCAATCCCAGCGGCTTGTTATTTGATCAACGTGGTTTCGGATACGCGCGCGCCTACTTGGGCAAGACGGACATTGGCGCGTTTGAGGTGCAGAGTCCCCCGGCCAAAGTCACCAACGTCCTGATCAATTCGACCTTGCTAACCGCAGTCGATAAGGCACAGCGGTCGCGCGTTATCGACGTGGCGATCATGTTCGACTCCCAGGTGACGTTCCTGGGTGGCGATATCAACGCGGCAGCGGCGTTTACGCTCAATCGCGTCAGTACTGGCGATTCGGTTACATTGGCCGCAGCGGTCAACAACACCGGTCCGGGTACAGTCGTCACACTGACTTTTATCGGCGGACCGCTGGATAACATTTCATTGCAAAATGGTCGCTACGCCCTTCATGCCTTGGCGGCACAATTCACCTCGGGCCTCGACGGTGACGGCAACGGAACGGGCGGCGACGATTTTCTGTTTGACGAGCCACCCGCACCAGCATTTTTGGACGAGACAAAGATATTCCGCTTTTTCGGCGACTACAATCACAACGGCATCGGCGACGCAGGGGACTTCGTTCAATTGCGGCTGGCGATGGGCAACAGCGCCCCGCCGTTCCAGTTGTTTGACTTCGACAACGACGGCGCTGTCGCCGCCAGCGATTTCATACGGTTCCGATTACAGTTTGGCGGGTCGATTTGAATAGATAACAGCGGTCAAGGAGGGCGGCCGGGTCGGGAGACCGCGGCCGCAGCGCATCTTTGCCACTCCACTCGCCTTGCGGCAGTTGATGCGGTATTATCTTCATTGGTCTCTCATTCGCCGCGATGCATCGGGAATCACAATCATGGTTCGCGTTCGCGATATCCGCACCTCGCTACCGTTGCGCTTTGTCAATCTGGAAAGCCGCAATCTACCTTCGACCTCAATACCGCTGAGCGACTCGGTTTGGACGGAGCTTGGGCCTGCGCCCATTGCCACCGGGTCGGCGTCCGGGAGCTTCACGAATACCGGGCGGGCCAGCGCGGTGGCGGTTCATCCCACGGATCCCAATACGATTTATGTGGGGTCGGCCAGCGGCGGGGTGTGGAAGACGACCAACGGCGGGGCGGCCAATCCCACGTGGACGGCGCTGACGGACTTTGAGGCGTCGCCGAATACCGGTGCTATCGCCATCGCCCCAAGCAATCCGAACATCATTTATGTCGGCACCGGCGAGGCCGAGATGGCCAGCGTCGATTGCTTCTATGGCAAAGGCATCTTGAAATCGTCCGATGCCGGCGCGACTTGGGCGTTGATGGGCGCGACGCACTTTGACCGCACGGTAATTTCGTCTGTGGTTGTGCATCCGACCGATCCCAACACGGTGTTCGTGTCGGTCGGCGGGCCGGGACAACCGGGTGCGGGCAACTTTGCGCCGGGGTTGGATGGCGATCCCAACAAAGCGACGGGCATTTTCCGCACAACCGATGGCGGCGTGAATTGGGTCAACTTGACGACAACCATCACCACGACGATCGGCTTCAGCGATTTGAAAGCCGACCCGAGCAACTTCAACACGATGTTCGCCGCTGTGGGCGTGCGGATGGGTGCGGCTGCGGATGGCGTGTACAAGACGACGAATGCCCTGGCAGCGACGCCGACATGGACGTTGGTCAGCAACATCGCATCTGGCACCACGGTCGGGCGCACCAGAATCGCATTCTCGCCAAGTAATCCGCAGACCATGTACGTGGTGATGCAGGATTCGGCGACTTTTCACCTGGGCAAGTTCTACCAGTCCACGAACGGCGGAACGTCATGGAACGATCGCACGGCCAATGTCCCGTTTGTCAGCACGCTGTGGTACAGCAATGTCGTTGAAGTCGATCCCGTTGCGCCCAATACGGTTTACTTCGGCGCCACGACTCAGATCATTCGCAGCACCGACGGCGGCGCGAGCTTCACCAACATCTTCAGCGGTGCCGACGGCAAAAGCCCGCACGTCGATTTCCACGACTTTGCCTTTGACAGCCTGGGCCGCATGGTCGTCGGCAGCGACGGCGGCGCATTCCGCTACTCGCCGTCAACCAATTTGTGGGTCGGGCTGAACGGCATCAATGCGACACGAACTTCGTACGGCGCAATGGCCACTGTTCAATTTACAGGCATCGGCATCATGCCATCGAATCCGGACTTCATCATCGGCGGTACGCAGGACAACGGCTTGCTATTGTTTAACGACAGCGTCGGCTGGTCCACGGTCGAGGGTGGCGACGGAGGTGACATTTTCGTCGATCCGTTTAACGAGCAGCGCATGTGGCGGGCCAATCCCGTGGCCAGCTTCGGTGCCGGGGCGTTCGTCCGCGTGTCCACCAATGGCGGTACATCGTGGTCATCGATCACCAGTGGCATCGTCAACGCGTCCAGCGCCTATTTCTATCCGCCCATGGCGACCGATCCGGGCACGATCAACCGCATCTTTCTTGGCACCAACGTCGTGAACGTCAGCACCAATGGCGGAGCCAATTGGGGCCAACTGCCCGGCGACACGTTCACGTTCCCGGCTCCGGTGCGGGCGATTGCGGTCGGCAAATCCAATCCCAACATGATCTACGCCGGAGTGGCCAACTCGCTGACGACCATCAACGGCTTGTATGTGACAACGAACAACGGCACCACCTGGGTGAATCGCACGCCGCCCGGTGCCGGCGACTACATCAACATCGAAGTCGATCCGGTGAATTCCAACGTCGCCTATGTCGTGTCGGCCAACTTTTCGCCGACTGGTGACAACCTGTGGAGGACGACGGACGGCGGCGTGAACTGGGTCAGCATCGCCGGCACGTTGCCGGATGCGCCGGCCCACGATGTGTTGCTCGATCCGGGTGCCACCAACGCCAACACGGATGACATTCTTTACGCCGGCGGTGATTTCGGCGTGTATCGCTCGACGAACCTCGGTGTGAACTGGACCAAGGTCGGCAACGGGCTACCCACGACGCAAGTGCGCGATTTGGAATACAGCCCGATCACCAAGATACTTGCTGCCGACCTGCGTGGCCGCGGCGCTTGGGAAATCCTCACCGGCACGCCGACCACGCCGGGCTTCATCGCGGGCAACGTCTACCGCGACACGAATGGCAACGGCACGCGCGATACCGGCGAACCCGGCCTCGGCGGTTGGACCGTGTTCCGCGATGACAACAACAATGGCGTGGTAGACACCGTCGGTTCCAAGTCGTTTGTGAACAGTACGCCGATTGCGTTGCCGGATTTGACCACGACCAATTCTCCGCTGGTCGTCAGCAGCGTCAGCGGCGCGGTCACGGACGTCAATGTCACGCTCAATGTGACCCACAATTATTACATTGGCGATTTGCGTGCTTACATCATCAGCCCATCTGGAGCCAAGGTTGAGCTATTCGCCAACATCGGCGGCGGGACGGGAGCATTCACGAACACCACACTGGACGATCAGGCGGCGACCAGCATCGTTTTCGCCGCACCGCCTTACACCGGCTCATTCCAACCGACGGGTGTGCTGGGATCATTGAACGGCGTCAGTCCGAATGGCACATGGACATTGCAGATCATCGACACCGGCCCCGGCGACACGGGCACCCTGAACGGCTGGACGCTGAATCTGACCACGGGCGAGCCGACGACAATATCGGCTCCCAACGGCGTCTATCAATTCGCCAACCAGCCGGCAGGCACTTACAACGTTCGCCGCGTGGTGCAACCCGGCTGGACGGGGACTGACCCGCTGAGCGGTGTCCGAACGGTTGTATTGACGCCCACGGTCGGAGCGTTCGGACAGAACTTCGGTCAGACCAATACGCCCGCGAAATTCGCGTCTGTTGTAGTTAACGATGGGTCGGCGCAGCGATCACGGGTCACGCAATTGGTCGTAACCTTCGATTCGATTGTGAACTTTGCCGGCGCACCTGCGGCCGCCTTCCAACTGGCCCGCACGGGACCGGGCGGGCCGTTGGGTAATGTCACATTGGCCGGCGTGACCACCAACACTGGCCAGACTGTTGTCACATTGACGTTTAGCGGCGCGCTGACGGAAAGCCAATCGCTGATGGATGGGCGATACAATCTCACCATCCTTGCTTCGCAATTCACCGGCGCGGGATTTGACGGCGACGGAAATGGCACGGCCGGCGACAATCGCACAATTGTTGGCGACCCGGCGATGGCACCGAAGCTGTTCCGCTTCTTCGGCGACAGCGACGGCGATGGAAATGTCGCCGCCAACGATTTCATCGAGTTCCGGCTGGCACTTGGCGGCACCAACCCGATCTTTGACTTTGACCAGGATACTGCCGTGGCGGCGAGCGACTTTATCCAATTCCGGCTGAGGTTCGGCGGGTCGATATAAGCATGGCGAGCGTCGATGCGTAAGCTCGACGTGGTTTTGGACTTGTCTTTGTGACCGACTCCACGTCGGCCTTACGGCTCGACGCTCGCCAATGCAGCCCGGTCAGGATTCATACAACAATCGTCGGACATTTTTCATCTTCGAGGAATCCAACCATGTCCGTTGATCCGAAAAAACTCGACGCCTTCATGGGCAAGATGGTGAACGACATGGGCGCTGCGGCGACGGCAGCGCTGGTGGTGATTGGCGACAAGCTCGGGTTGTACACGGCGCTGGCAGCGGGTGGGTCGCTCACGCCGGCGCAATTGGCTGAGCGCACGAACACGGCAGCGCGGTATGTCGCCGAGTGGTTGGCGGGGCAGGCGGCGGCGGGGTATGTGGAGCATCACGCTGAGGCGGGCACGTATTCCATGACGGCTGAGCAGGCACTCGCATTGGCGGATGATACCAGCCCGGCGTTTGTGGCGGGTGCGTTCGAGATCATTTCGGCCATGGTCTTGGATGAACCGAAGATCACGGCGGCGTTCCGCAGCGGCGCGGGTGTCGGTTGGCACGAACACAGTCCGTGCCTATTTCGCGGCACCGAGCGGTTTTTTCGCCCCGGCTATGCGGCCAACCTCGTTTCCAATTGGCTGCCCGCGCTCGACGGCGTGCTACCTAAGTTGCAGGCGGGTGCGCGGGTGGCCGACGTCGGCTGTGGCCACGGCGCGTCCACCATTGTGATGGCCAAGGCGTTTCCGAAATCGACTTTTATCGGCTTTGATTACCACGGGCCATCCGTCGAGCAAGCGCGCGCGGCGGCCAAGGCTGCCGGTGTGGATAATCAATGCACGTTTGAGATTGCCGCTGCCAAGAACTATCCGGGCACCAACTACGATCTAGTCGCGTTCTTTGATTGCCTGCACGACATGGGCGATCCGGTCGGCGCGGCGAAACACGTGCGGCAATCCTTGAAAGCCGATGGCACCTGGCTGGTCGTCGAGCCAAACGCCAGTGACAGCGTGGCTGGCAACTTGAATCCCGTTGGCCGAATCTTTTATGCCGCCTCGACGATGTTTTGCGTGCCGGCGTCGCTGAGCCAGGAAGTGGGCCTCGCACTTGGTGCACAAGCGGGCGAAGCCAAATTGAAGGAAGTGGTTATGAGCGGTGGATTCACGAGATTTCGACGGGCAACTGAGACGCCGTTCAATTTGGTGCTTGAAGCCCGGCCATAATACGTAGAACTTGACGCCGCTGCCCTCCGCGCGGTATGAGCGGGGAATGCGATTGTCTTTCGCTGCCATTGTGATTGTGCTTTTGACTATTGCGGCCGATCCGGTGACTTGTTCACCGGAGGCGACCAAGTTGTATGGCACCAAGGTTCAGCCGCTTTTGGCCAACGCCTGTGCGGCTTGTCATTCGACGGCGGGCTGCGGGTCATTCTCATTGCGGCGAACAGCGCCGGGCGCGGCCATTCCGACATCGATTACCCAATACAACATCGCTGCAGCCGTCGGTCAAATCGACAAGAAGAACCCCGAGCGCAGTAGATTATTGATCAAGGCGATCACGGCCCACGGCGGCTTGCGGCACCCGCCGATCAAGGATGCCAACGTTGTCTCGTACAAGAATCTGGAACAATGGGTGAAGATGATGGCCAATGACGGCAAGGCGCCTGCTGATCCGAATGGGCCGTCAGCCAATGATGTCGACAAGCCCGCCGATCCGTTCGACCCAGCCATCTTCAACAACATGAATAAGAACGGCTAACGCGTTCCGACGGCATTGAGTTTTTCGAGTGCCAGCATCAGGGCGTGGGTGCCTTTGCGTTCGTATCCCTGAGCGGCCACGGCGTTGAACATCTGCGAGACCAGGCCCAAGCCGGGCAGGGCGAGGTTCATGGCTCGCGCTTCGGCCAGAGCGACGGCCATGTCTTTGACGAAGTGTTCGACATAGAAACCGGGCTCAAAGTTGCCATCGATGATGCGCGGGCCGAGGTTATTTAGCTGCCAACTGGCGGCGGCCCCGCCGCCGACGGACTGAAGCACGGTCGTCAAATCCAGGCCGGCCTTTTTTCCATAGAGCAATGCCTCGCACACGCCGTTCAGGGCACCGGCTATCAAGATTTGATTGACGACCTTCGCATGTTGGCCAGACCCGGCCGGTCCTTGATGCACGATGGTCTTGCCCATGCACTGAAAAAGCGGCGTCATGGCGGCAAACACGTCGGAGTCGCCGCCGACCATGATGGACAGAGCGGCATTTTTCGCGCCGACATCGCCGCCGCTGACAGGTGCATCGAGTGCCGCGACACCTTTGGCTTTGGCCGTTTGGTGAATCTCCACGGCCAACGATGGCTCGCTGGTGGTCATGTCAATGAGGACGCTGCCGGGCGTGGAACCAGCAAGCGCGCCGTTCTCGCCGAGCAAAACCTCGCGCACGTCTTTGGGAAAGCCAACGATAGTACAAACAACATTGGACTTGGCAGCAACGGCTTTCGGCGTGTCGGCCCATTGTGCCCCGGCATCGAGCAACGGCTGCGCTTTGGTCTTTGTGCGGCTGTAAACCGTAAGTGCATAGCCCGCCTTAAGTATGTGGCCAGCCATCGACAGGCCCATCACGCCCGTGCCGATGAAGCCAACGCGGGTGGTTCCAGGTTGAGCCATCGCCACTGGCATGTGCATCTCCAATCGAAGAATTGAGTTGGTCGTCAGCGAGTATCTTAATGTCCTCGCCGCATTCTGGCGAATGCGGTTGCCCCGCCATTATTTGTTGAAGGCCCATGGCATACACGTCCGATAACGATGAAGCGACGCCCGGTTTCGCTTGCGGGCGTTTGCACGGAGTTCCACATGGCTGCACGGCCTTTGCGTATTTATCAGGCCCGTGACACGGTGGTCGCCAGCCCGCCGGCGACCAGCCGGATCACATTACGCGAGCTGCTCCCACTGGTGGCCGCCGCCCAACGCATGAACCTGCTGTGGCTCAAGGACTTCATCGACGACGAAGTGGTCGTGACCGCCGACCTGTATGACGTGCTGAAAGCCTTCAAAGGTTGCCGCCCGTCGGCCTGAATCCCGAACTTTTTCGCACTTGTCCCCTTGCAATTCCGCTGCCGGCTAACAATCTAACCGGGTTACAGTTTTCACACACCAGTGAAAGTACCCGGCATGGCCACCATTCCAGCATCCGGCATTGAGTTTAAACCCTTCATTGCGGATGAGGAAGACATTCCCGAGTTGACGTGGGCTCCCGTTATCGTCGGCTCGCTGCTCGGTATTATCTTTGGCGCGTCGTCGTTGTATCTCGTGCTGAAAGTGGGTCTGACGGTCTCGGCTTCGATTCCAGTGGCCGTCATGGCCATTACTCTCTTCCGCGGTTTCTCTTCGGTGCTGGGACTGCGTCGCGCGACCATTCTTGAAAACAACATTGTGCAAACTTCCGGCTCGGCCGGAGAGTCGATCGCGTTCGGCGTCGGCCTCATCATGCCGGCGCTTCTGCTCATTGGCTTTGATATCGATGTAATCCGCGTGATGACCGTCGGCGTACTAGGTAGTTTGCTGGGCATCCAGATGATGATTCCGCTGCGTCGCGCCTTCATTGTGAAGCAGCACGGGCAACTCAAATATCCCGAAGGCGCGGCGTGTGCCGACGTGTTGATCGCCGGTGAAAAGGGTGGGGCAACGGCCCAGATGGTTTTCGCCGGATTTGGCCTGGGATTCTTGTTTCAAATCCTCATGCAGGGTTGCAAGCTCTGGCACGACGAAGTGACAAAAAAACTCTGGAACGACGATGGCGGGCTGAAAGGTGGTGCGTTGTCCTCGGAAATGTCCCCCGCGTTGTTGGGCGTCGGCTATATCATTGGACCACGCATTGCCTCGATCATGGTGGCCGGCGGTGTGTTGGCTTACCTCGTTCTGGTTCCGGCGATCGTGTTTTTCGGCAGCGGTTTGGCCGGACCGTTGGCACCGGCCGTTAGCAAGATGAAGGACGATGGCTTGGATCATGGCCTGATCAAGAACATGAGCCTGAGTGAAATCCGAAACAACTACATCTTGTACATCGGTGCCGGTGCGGTGGCGGCGGGCGGCTTAATCAGCATGTTGCGGGCGTTGCCTGTTATCGTGAGTTCCGTGCGGGCGGGCCTGACTGATTTGGCGGCAGAACGCAAAGCGGCCCGCGGCGAGACCACGACCGTTGTGCGCCGAACCGAGCGCGATATGTCAATGCAGATTGTGATCTTTGGCAGCATCGGCCTGGTCGTCGCGATGGCGGCTGCGCCGGCATTGGGTCTAGGCTTCAGCCTCACAGGGTTTGCCGGCGCGGCGATGATTCTGGTGTTCGGTTTCCTGTTTGTTACGGTCAGCTCACGACTCACTGGTGAAATCGGTTCATCGAGCAATCCCATCTCGGGCATGACCGTGGCCACTCTTTTGTTGACGTGTCTTTTGTTCGTGACACTGGAGGGCTTCGGTCTGCTCGAAGTCAACAAGGATATCAAACTCGCGGCCCTGACCATTGCCGGCGTCGTGTGTATTGCGTCTTCTAATGGCGGCACTACTGCTCAAGCACTGAAGACCGGCCATTTGGTTGGTGCGACGCCTCGCAATCAGCAGTATGCGATTTTGATTGGTTCGCTAACGTCGGCACTCGTGGTCGGTGTGACGCTGCTGCTGTTGAATCAAGCCGGGACGACTTATTCCAAACGCGGCTTGCCGGAAGCCATCGTTGACGTTTCAAAACTCACCGTCAAAGATCACGTGCGGACTGGCCCTTATTCGGACGACAAGACGGAATACTCCGTGTTAAACGTCGGGGAAGGCGAAAAGGGTTCCAAGGTGCCGCCGGGGCGTTACTACGTGAATGAAGCCGGCAAAATCATTTACCTTGTCGATCCAGCTGTGAACGGCAAGCTTCGCTATGAGGATGCCGACGAAGCAAAACCGGAAGCGGATCGCACCAAGCTTACCAAGTACGATGCGCCGAAAACGCAACTGATGGCGCTCATCATCAACGGCATCCTCGATCGCGAGTTGCCGTGGGGCTTGGTGTTAATTGGCGTGTTGATCGCGTTGACCTTGGAGCTATCCGGGGTGCCCGCGCTACCATTCGCCGTCGGCGTGTATCTTCCATTGGCGTCGTCGATGCCAATCTTCATTGGCGGTTGCGTCCGTTGGTTTGTGGATAAGGTGACCAAACAAACCGAGGCCGAAGGCGACAGCAGCCCCGGTGTGCTACTGAGTTCAGGCTACATCGCTGGTGGTTCAATTGCCGCATTGATCGTCGCGTTCCTGAACTTCACGCCGGATGTCCTCAAAAAGTTGGATCTCAGCGACAGCGTCAACAAGATTCCGATTTTTGGCACGCCGTGGGGTGCGAGTATCTTGCCCGCCGTCGCCGCGTTTTGCGTCCTCATCGTTATCCTGGCCATCGTCGGTTTGAGGCCGAAACGGCAGGATGCAGCGTAATCGATTTGGAGTGTGGGCAAGGCATTTGCCCCCTTGCCGCCGCGCGCCATGCACCTAAATCATTCGGCGTCGCCCTGTGCTCTTACGAGAATCCCATCATGGCTAGTTTCCGCCGGTTGGTAGCGGCCGGCTTACTCCTGGCAACGGTGTCTGTCGTGCATGCTGACGAAGGAATGTGGCTCTTCAACAACGTCCCGACCAAGCGGCTGCAAGAGCGGCATGGCTTCGCGCCAGACCAGGCGTGGCTTGATCATGTGCAGAAATCGTCGGTGCGGTTTAACTCCGGTGGGTCGGGTAGCTTCGTCTCCGCCAATGGCTTGGTGATGACCAATCACCACGTTGCGGCCGATGCGCTGCAGAAGATGAGCACCGCGAAGAACAATTATTTACATGACGGGTTCTTTGCCAAGAGCCAGGCGGAAGAAGCGAAGTGTCTGGACCTCGAACTGAACGTGCTGATGGGAATTGAGAACGTCACCGATCGCGTCAATGCGGCAATCAAGGCCGACATGTCCACGGCAGACGCGGCGCTGGCTCGTCGCAAGGTTATCGCCGACATTGAAAAGGAATCCAAAGACAAGACGGGGCTGCGGTCGAATGTGACGACGCTGTTTCAGGGCGGCGAGTATCATCTGTACAAATTCAAGCAGTACACCGATGTGCGGCTCGTGTTCGCTCCGGAAGAGCAGATCGCGTTTTACGGCGGTGACCCGGATAATTTCGAGTACCCGCGCTTCGATCTCGATATGTGCTTCTTCCGAGCGTACGAGAATGACAAGCCGGTCAAGGTCGAACATCACCTGAAATGGAGCGCCAATGGCACCAAAGACGGCGAGTTGATCTTTGTTTCGGGGCACCCGGGTCGTACCAACCGATTGAACACGATGGCCGAGCTGGAGTACTTTCGCGATCAGCAGTATCCGCTGTTGTTAGCTCGGCTCGCCCGGTTGGAAGTGCTGTATATGTCGTGGGCGGCGCGAAGCGCTGAGAATGCGCGGCGGGTGCGCGACGATTTGTTCAGCGTCCAGAATAGCCGCAAGGCACGCAAGGGCGGCCTGCAGGGGTTAATGGATCCCACCATCATGGCCCGCAAGGTAGCGGATGAAAAGGCGCTCCGTGCTGCGGTGGCCAGCAATCCAAAACTGAAGGATGCCGCAGATGCGTGGGACCGAATCAACAAAGCGGTCGAAAAGCAGAAGGTGATCGCGAAGGAAATGAACCTTTTGGAAGGTGGCCAGGCTTTTAACAGTCACTTGTTCAGCACGGCCAAAACGTTGTTGCGAGCCGCGGCGGAACGGCCGAAGCCTAACGGCGAACGGTTGCCCGAGTTCCGCGAATCGGGCCTTGATTCGCTGAAGTTTTCGCTGTTCTCCGAAGAGCCGATCTTCGACGACCTGGAGCAGCTCAAACTGAGCGACGGTTTGAGCTACGCGGCCGAGATGCTTGGTTCCGATCACCCGGCAGTCAAAAAGATTCTTGCCGGCAAATCGCCGACGGCACGGGCGGCCGAGTTGATCAAGGACACCAAAGTCAAAGACGTGGGCTTCCGCAAAAAGCTCTGGGAAGGTGGGCAGGCGGCCATCGATTCCGCGTCGGATCCGATGATCGCGTTGGCTCAATCCATCGACACCGAAGCACGGGCATTGCGTAAGACGATGGAATCGGAAATCACGGAAGTGAAGCAGCAGGCCTATCGTCAAATCGCCATGGCCAAGTACGCGGCAGAGGGAGCGAACACGTATCCCGATGCCACGTTCACGCTGCGATTGGCTTACGGCCAGGTGAAGGGCTTTGAAGAGAATGGCAAGCCAGTTCCCGCGTTTACCGACTTCGAGGGCATGTATGCCCGCTGCGAGGAACATAAGAACAAGCCGCCATTTGAATTGCCCGAGCGCTGGTTTGAACGCAAAACACGGCTCGATCTCAAGACGCCGTACAACTTCGTCAGCACCGCGGACATTATCGGCGGCAACTCCGGCAG
>JANNLP010000174.1:0-9801 GCA_031396905.1 Gemmataceae bacterium | reverse complement strand
CCGCGATCACTGGCCATATTGTTTCACGTCGTTGATCGCGGGCGCGGGCATCAAACGCGGCTACGTCCACGGCCAATCCGACAAGACCGCGTCCGCACCGCTTAACGACGGTGTCCACCCGGCCGAGCTGCTGGCGACCATCTACCACGCCTTCGGCATCGACCCCGCCACGCTGGTGTACAACCACCTGAACCAGCCGCGCGAGTTGGTTCAGGCGGCCCCGGTGACGAAGCTGTTTGCGTAGTGTCTCTCAAAAGCCCAGCCGTTGCAACGGCTGGGCTTTCCACGATAATCACTTCATGCCGAAACAAATCACCGCATCCGACCTTTCGACCCGCATCGGTGTTGGCGAGAAGATATTGCTCGTGGATGTCCGCCAGCCGGAAGAGTATGCCCTGGCGAAGATTGCCGGCAGCACGCTAATTCCGTTGCCAGAGTTGATGAGCCGTGTCGGCGAAGTCGAACCTGAGGATGGCACGTCCATCGTCGTGTATTGCCATCATGGCGTGCGCAGCGTCACGGGTGCCGCCATCCTCGAACGTGCGGGAAACGCCAGCGTGTTTTCGCTGGCCGGCGGAATTGATGCATGGTCATGCCAGGTGGACGCGACCGTGCCACGATACTAAGGAGCACACCACATGACGAAACTCTTGCAACCCACACGGCGTGATGTGCTGCACTTGGCCGGGGCGGCGGCACTCGCGGGTGTCGCATTGCCGCATGTACATGCGAGCAGCGAAGACACGATCAATGCGGCGCTCATCGGCTGCGGTGGACGTGGTACCGGGGCAGCCGAGCATGCCATGCAGGCGCAGTATGGGCCTACCAAACTTGTCGCCGCGGCCGACGTGTTTCAGGTTAAGCTCGAAACCTGTTTCGACCATTTGAAGAAGTTCGAGAAGACGATGGATGTGCCGCCGGAGCGGAAGTTCATCGGCTTCGATGGGTATCGCAAGGCAATGGATTGTCTCAAGCCCGGCGACATTGCGATCCTGGCCACGCCGCCGGCCTTTCGCTGGGTGCAGTTCAAGTACGCCATCGAGAAGGGCCTGCACGTCTTCATGGAGAAGCCGATCAGCGTCGATGGGCCGACGAGCAAACGCATGATGCAACTCGGCGAAGAGGCCGCGAAGAAGAATCTCAAAGTCGGAGTCGGGTTAATGTGCCGGCATTGCCGTAGCCGCGGCGAGTTGTTTCAACGCATCAAGGATGGACAACTCGGGCAGATCACGCTGTTGCGTTGTTTCCGCCGCAAAGGGCCGGAAGCCAGTTGCTTTTCGCCGCCGCGGCCTGCCGACATCCCCGAGTTGCACTATCAGCTTCAGCGATTTCACTCGTTCCTGTGGGCGTCTGGCGGGTCGTACAGCGATTTTTACATTCACAACATTGATGAATGCTGCTGGATGAAAGACGCCTGGCCCACGGAAGCCAAGGGCGGCGGTGGCCGGCACTATCGCGGCAACAACATCGACCAGAACTTCGATTCGTATTCCGTCGAATACACGTTCGCCGACGGTGCGAAGATGTTCATGGAGGGGCGAAACATCCCCGGCTGCGCTCAGGAGTTTGCCAGCTATTGCCACGGGACCAACGGATCGGCCGTGATTTCGCACTCGGGCCACGCGCCGTCAAAGTCACGCACGTAT
This sequence comes from Gemmataceae bacterium, assembly GCA_031396905.1. Classification (GTDB taxonomy): domain Bacteria; phylum Planctomycetota; class Planctomycetia; order Gemmatales; family Gemmataceae; genus JAIBBI01. The sequence goes on along the minus strand of JANNLP010000174.1, from coordinate 8,155 downwards.
GCCACGCAAGACATGAAGGCGACGCCGACGTGGAAGTGCCCCGAACAGGAACCCGATCCCTATCAACTGGAATGGGATGACCTGCTCGAAGCGATCAAGAAGGACAAGCCGTACAACGAGGTCATGCGCGGCGCTCAAGCCAGCCTCGTGACGGCAATGGGTCGTATGGCAGCCCATACGGGTCAAGTCATCACTTACGACCAAATGTTAAACGGTGATCACGAATTCGCGCCGGATGTGGATAAGCTGACGCTCGACGGCGACGCGCCACTGAAGGCCGACGCCGACGGGAAATACCCGGTGCCGACGCCGGGCAAGAACAAGCGCGAATACTGAGCCTTACTTGATCCGATGACCCATGAACGTGTTGGTTGCGGCCGGAGCATCCCCACGGATCACGCCTTTTTCGATGCGTTCAAATGCGGAAGCTGCGTTTTCGTTACTGTACTCAATGCCAATGGTTCGCCGGTTCAGCGCCCGAGCCACGGTGCATGTGGTACCGCTCCCGAGGAACGGATCGAGAACCAGGTCGCCCTCATTGGAGCATGATTTGATCACGCGATTCAGGTAAACTTCGGGAAGTTGATTCTGGTGATTGGCCCGACGTTCCTTGTTGTTGCCCTGAACGCGGCCCCAGTGTAGGCCGTACCAGACATCCAACGGCACACGCTGACCGCTTTCGCCGCGCTTTTTGTTGAAGGTGCGTTTATCGCCGTACACGGCCGCGCGGTCGCTTGGTTCCAGAACGGCTTCGGGATTCCAGCAGCGAATGTCCTTGTCCTTGGCGAAGTACAGGGCATGGACCTTGGACACAATGTAATTGCCTTCGCGATGCTGCCCGAAGCGAAAGTGCCAGATGCACCAGTTGATCATGTGCAAGCCGCGATGCTTCAGATGCATCACAATCTCAGCAGCTGTGTCGTCGGGGATGTTCACCCAGAGCGAACCCGCGTCGGTCAGTACGCGGATGCAACCATCGAGCCACCCGTGGGTGAAAGAGATGTACTCTTCGCGCGGCCGGGAATCGTCCCATTCACCGTACTTCACGTCCCAGTTAAACGGTGGATCGGCAAACACCAAATCGACCGACCCGGCAGGCAACTGAGCCAACACCTTGCGGCAATCGCCGACGTAAACGTCCGTGGTGGGATCATCGAGATGAAATTGCGGTTTCAACGGCATCGAATCAGTTTAGCGAACCTCGCGGAAGCGTCCGAATCACTCACCGATGATCTTGACCAGCACCCGCTTTTCGCGCCGGCCATCGAACTCGCCGTAGAAGATCTGCTCCCATCGACCAAAATCAAGTTTGCCGGCGGTCACGGCGACAACCACCTCGCGACCCATGATTTGCCTCTTCATGTGGGCGTCGGCATTGTCTTCCCCGGTGCGATTGTGGGCGTAGGTCTGAGGCGACGCGTCGAAAGGCGCGAGGCGCTCTAGCCATTTCCTGTAGTCGGCGTGCAAGCCGGATTCGTCGTCATTGATGAACACGCTCGCGGTGATGTGCATGGGATTGACGAGACACATTCCTTCACGAATGCCGCTCTCGCGCAGACAATCCTCGACCTGCGGCGTGATGTTCACAAAGCCGACACGATCGGGCACGTGCATCTTGAGGTAACGGGTAAAAGAGTTCATTGCACGTCTCAGTCCAATTGCTCAAGCGTACATCAACCGGCCTTTGGGTTCCGGGATTGGCCGACCCATTTCCTTTGCCGTATCGATCCATTCGCGGATGACGACTTCGGCGTTGGCAACGGCTTCAGCATAAGTCGCGCCATCGGCAGCGCACCCGGGCAGTTCAGGAACCTCGGCGACAAACGCGTCGTCGGCATTGCTCCAATAGAGAATGATCTCATATCGCAACTTATCCGGCATCGTCATTCTCCTTGGAATCTCGCGAAGGGTCACCGCCAGCAATCAAATCACCTTCAATGTCGGCGATGCGCGGAAATCCTTGCGTTACAGGTTCATCGGCGAGTGCGTAAGCCAGGATGATCTGTCGCACCTGCTTGACTTGATACGGCTTAGCCTTGTTGCCTTTGGGTTGCAGGTTGACAATTTCCCGAACGTCCGCTCTCGCGAAAACGTGATGTCCACCCCTGATGCGTTCCACAAAACCCAAATGACCTAAGAGGCTTCTCAGATCGTCAAACCGGATATTGGCGTCGGCCGTTCCACGCATCACGGCATTCACCGTTTTATCAACTTTACTCATCTTAGTTGTGCTTGAAGCTCCTTGCAATCCATGATGGATAAGCAGGTACACCGAGACAAGATGTCATTCCAATGCGCTACCTACAATAATATCGACAACTTCTGGACGTTGGTCCTTTCGATTCGGTAGAGTACCCGTACCTTCTTGATCGGCCCCACGAGCAAACGGGATTACCATGAATTCCACTGCCGCCGCCCACAATTCCCCGACTTCCAACGGGCAAGTCGATCACACGATTCAATTTATTCGCGAGGTGCGCCGGCGGGTGGGCCGCGTGGTCGTCGGGCAGGACGTGGTGGTCGAACGACTGTTGATCGCCCTGTTCACTGGCGGGCATTTGCTGTTGCAAGGTGTGCCGGGGTTGGCCAAGACGCTGCTTGTCGCGGCGATCGCCAAGACCATTGATCTGCACTTCGCGCGCATTCAGTTCACAATTGACTTGCTGCCATCGGACATTCTCGGGTCAGAAATTCTCGATCAGCGGACCAATGACTTTCGTACCGTCAAAGGGCCGGTCTTCACGAACCTGTTGTTGGCAGACGAAATCAACCGGGCCGCGCCCAAGGTACAGTCGGCTTTGCTTGAAGCCATGCAGGAACGCAAGGTGACCATCGGCAAGGAGACGTTCAAGCTGCCGGCGCCATTCCTGGTCATCGCCACTCAGAATCCTGTGGAACAGAGCGGCACGTTTGAGTTGCCCGAAGCACAGCTTGATCGCTTCATGTTGTGTCATCGCCTCGAGTACCCCACACCGGCCGAAGAGCGCGAGATCTTGCGGCGGAACATCGGTCTGGGCGTTCGCCGCGAAGAAAAGGGTGCCATCGCCCGCACCGAGTTTGACATTCTCGACGAGAAACCGGTCGGCACGGTCGATGACCTGGTCACTGCGATGGAGGCGGTGCATCACGTGCATGTCAGTGACACCTTTGTGGAGCACTGCGTCGAAATTGTCAATCGCACGCGCAAGCATCCGTGCGTCGAACTCGGTGCCAGTCCGCGTGCCGGCATCGCGCTGACGAAAGCGGGGCGCGCGCGGGCGCTGATTCACGGACGCAACTACGTAGTTCCAGAAGATTTGTATGCGCTGGCCGACGACGTGCTGCTGCACCGGATGCGGCTGAACTACGAGGCGCTGGCGGATGGGAAGTCGGGGCCTGGCGTGCTGAAAGAGATTCTGGATGAGTCGGTGGGCGCTAAGCCGCAAGCGGCAAAGAGGAACACCGGCGCGCTGCTGCCGCGCTAGCATTTAATCTGACATCACAAAATGGTTGGATATCTTGATACTGTTGACCATCTCACCGCACGGCAGTTCGTGTTGGCGGTGAAGAAACTTGCCGACGACATCAGTTATGGCTCGGACAAGTCGCCGTTTCTTGGCTCAGGTGTCGAATACGCTCAATCGCGGCCCTATCAGTTCGGAGACCCGGTGCGGTCAATTGACTGGCGAGTTACAGCCCGGGTTGGGCGTGTGTTTGTCAAGGAATACGAAGCGCCAAAACGGATGCCGTGTTACCTGCTCATCGACACATCGGCGTCGATGGCCGTCAGTTCCGTCAAACGTAGTAAGTACGCGGTGGCCGTGCATTTGGCCGGCGGTCTGGCGTTTGCGGCACTCGATCGTGTCAGCCCGGTGGGCGTCCTGGGCGTCGGCGGGCGTGACTTCCGTATTCAGCCGAGCATGTCCAAGGATCAGATTCTGCAGTGGTTGCATCGGCTGCGGCACTATCGCTTTGATGAACCCACGTCGCTGGGCCGCAGGATTACAGAGCTCGCGCCGTCGTTGCCCAGCCGTACGGTCATCATTGTGATGAGCGATTTGCATGATCCGTCGGCACTGCCGGCGTTGAAGCTGCTGGCGCAACGGCATGAGTGTGCGGTGATTCAACTGCGCGACCCGGCCGAGCAGTCGTTGCGCGGTGCGGGGCTCGTGCGTGGTCGCGAAGCGGAAACCGGCCGCGAGGTTGTCAGCCTGGGGCGCCGCGCCGGTGTGAATACTGAGCACGTCGTCGGCGAGTTGCGTCGCGCCGGTTTGGATAGCTTGCTCATCGAAACTGACCGACCCTATGTTCAGGCGGTGCGTCAATTCTTTCGTGGCCGTGATCTCCTTGGGCGAGGGGTGAGGTAGTTGTGACAAGTGTTTTCGCAATTGTCTTTGTCGCGACCGTTGCCAATGGCACCGGCGAAGTTCAACGTTCGTCGAGTGTCGGTGCCACGACGAAGATTGAGCAATTGGTGTTGCCGGGAACCGAGTTGGAAGTCAAACCGGTTGAAGATCGCAAACTGCCGGTCGTGTTGCGGATTGTCAATGTGGACAAGCATGGCAGCGCACACCGGTACGAAATGACGTATTACGCATTAGAGGCCGGCACGTACGACTTGCGTGATTACCTGCAACGCAAAGATGGCACGCCGCTCGGTGACGTGCCGGAAATCAAGGTGACGGTGAAGTCACAGTTGCCGGCGGGGCAGGTGCTGCCGCACGAGTTGCCAGCGGTGCGGCCCGCATCGACCGGCGGTTATTGGTGGGTCGTCATTGCCGCCGCGGTGTTATGGGCTGTCGGCTTCCTGGCGATCTTGTTGGTCGGCCGCCAGAAGAAAATCATCGAAGCCGTCGCCGTTGGCAATCGGCATTCACTCGCGGACCAGCTGCGACCGCTGATTGAGCGCGGCATCGAAGGGAAACTCGATCTCGCGGAACGTGCCGGGTTGGAGCGATCATTGTTGGCGTACTGGACTCGGAAGCTGAAGTTGGAGAATCTCAAGCCGGCCGAGCGTTTTGCGAAACTGCGCGATCATGCCGATGCCGGGCCTTTGTTGAATCAACTGGAAGCCTGGCTGCATCAGCCGGGGCCGCAAGCCGGAGTAGATGTGGCGGCATTGTTGCGACCGTACCAGAACCTCCCGGCCGATGTACTCGACTCCGTGACGGAGGTCGTGGCCGTATGAACCTGCTGAAACAGGCATTGTGGTTCATCCCGACCAGCTTTTCCAATGCGTGGTGGCTATTGGCGTTGGTGTTCCCGTTTGCCATGTTGTTCTGGATTTGGCGGCCGAAACCGGCGCGGTTGGTGCTGCCATACGATCATGGTCCGGCCGGCCGGGGCAGCGCATGGCGAGTGTTTCTCGACATGGCGAATTCGCTGCCGGCTCTCTTGCTGGCCGTCGCCGTATTGCTCCTGGCGGGGCCGCAACAGTTCGGTGAACCCAAAGAAAAACGTTCGTTGACCAATATCGAGATATGTCTGGACGTGTCGGGCAGCATGACCGCCGAGTTCGGCGACGGCAACCGCTACGACGCCGCCATGAAGGCCATCGACCAATTCCTTACGTATCGTAAAGGCGACGCTTGCGGGTTGACGTTTTTCGGCAGCGATTTCATTCATTGGTGTCCACTAACGACCGACATGTCCGCCATCCGCTGCTCGCCGCCGTTTATGCGACCGGAGAGTGCCCCGCCACACATGGGTGGCACGCTAATTGGCAAAGCGATTAAAGCCTGTCGCCTCAAACTGGAGGAACGACAGGAAGGCGACAAGATGATTCTGTTGATTACTGACGGTGCCAGTTTCGACCTCAACGGCAACGAGACCGCGATTTCCAAGGAGATGATGGACGCCGGTGTGAAAGTCTTTGCCGTGATCATTGGCGAAGATCAAGCCCAGGAAGAATTGCGGACGATCACCCATATGACCGGTGGCGAATCGTTTGAAGCGGGCGATATCAACGCAGTCGCCGAGATTTTCAAACGCATCGACCTGATGAAGCCGGCGAGGGTCGAGAAAACCATTCCGGAGTTGGCGGACAATTTCACGTTACTTTGCATGATGGGATTGGTGTTTCTGTCGGGAATGACCTTGGCGGCCTTCGGCCTGAGGACCGCGCCATGGTAGAGCAACTGCGCGAGCGGGCTGAAATTGTGGCGATTCTTGTCGCCTGCGTGGTGCTGTTCCTGATGTCGGCGGCGGAGGCTCTGCATTGGCCGCGCGTGCAACGGGTGGCGGGACTGGCATTCGGACCGAAGCGACGTCCCGCGTTTTGGGTGATGTTGACGCCGTTCATGCGTGTGCTGGGGGCGACCGCCGTGGTGTGGGGATTGGTGACGCTGCTGTTGCTACCTCCGAAAGTACATAAGACCGGCGAGATTCCGGAAAGCGAATACAAGAACCTGATTATCGTCTACGACGCTTCGCCGAGCATGAATCTGGTGGACGCCGGGCCGACGCAGAAACAAACGCGGCGGCAGCGTACGGCGGACTTGATGCGTTCGTTTTTCGCCCGCACGCCGATCGAGTTGTACAAGATATCGGTCATTGCCGTTTTCACGGGGGCCAAACCGGTGGTCGTCGGCACCACCGATATGGAAGTCGTTAACAACATCCTTGGTGACCTGCCGCTGCAATATGCGTTTCGACCGGGGCCGACTGACTTGTTCTCGGGGCTGCAGGAAGCGGCGAAGATCGCCAAACAGTGGCGGACGCGCAGCACCACGGTACTGGTCGTCAGCGACGGCGACACCATCCCGGCTTCGGGAACGCCCAAGTTTCCCGAGTCGGTGGCTCACGTTTTGGTCGTCGGCGTTGGCGATACCCAGGCCGGACGGTTCATCGATGGCCATCAATCACGGCAAGACGCATCGACTCTGCGGCAACTCGCTGTGCGGCTCGGCGGCCAGTACCACAATGGCAACGAGAAGCAGATCGGTTCGGCTCTCGTCAAAGAAATGACTTCGTTTGCCGGCAAAAGCGTGGTTGAACGGCTCACCCGGCGCGAATACGCCCTGATGGCCATTGGCACGGGTTCAGCGGTATTGGCTGCGCTGCCGATATTGCTGTGGTATTTCGGCACGACGTGGCGGCCGGGTGCGCCAGTTCTGAAAACCAGCGCAAAGCGGCGAAATACCCTCGCCGCCGCGCCCCCTATCGGGGTATAATCGCTGACGGGTGAACGACTGAACATCCAGGGAGGTTCGGCTATGCGTATCGTCCTCGTGGTCGGCTGGTTGATCGTTCCGGTACTGGCCTATGCCTGGCACGCCGGTCCCGGACAGCAGTACAAACAACTCGATGCCAGCAACGTGCATTCGTTGTTGGCGCAAAAGGCTCTTGGCGAAAAGGACTATTCCTTTGCCATTGAGTCCTTCGACAACGCGCTGAAGAACCTTCCCGAAGGCCGCAAGGCCGAATCACGTCGCTTGCGTTTGGAAAAAGACAAGGCCATGATGATGGCCAAGAAACTACCCGAGGCGCATGCCGACCTGAGCGACCTGGTGACGGAGTTGGAAGCCGACAACACAACCGATGCCAAGCTGGTGAACGATGCAAAAGCGGCACTCGCGAATTCGCAATACTATGTGACGTGGTTGATGCGTTTGCGTGGGTACGGCCAAGATGTGTGGGAACCGGAGATCGAAGCATCTCGGCAAACGTATCGTTGGCTGGCCGAACAAGCGCAGGCCGCTGGCAACGCCGATGCCGCGAAAAACTGGCAGGAAGATTGCGAGTCCGCCATACGCCTGGCCCGAATGGACCTCAACGAGTTGCAGGGCTTGCCGCTACCAAGTCAGTGAGACGGTTGTGGCAACTGCCGCGGTCGCGGCGGAAAGAAACCAGGCAAGAAACCCGGCAACCAGCCCAACGACTCTACCGCTCGCGGTGCCAGCTCCGGGCCGCCACCAGATGGCAGCGGGCACTGATCGAAAACGTTTGCACGCGCATCGAACTCCCATGGGCGAGCGTCGAGGCGTAAGCCCGGCGTGAACAACCACGTCGGGCTTGCACCGCGACGCTCGCCTGTCTTGCTTTCCAGGACACAAACATGCGTCACTTCGCGGCCCTTTTACCGGCGTCGATCATCATTGCGGCCGTTGCACATGGTCAACAACCGGCAGTGCCAACCGTTGCGGGCACGCTGATTATTCAAGGCAAGCCCTCGGGG
>JANNLP010000823.1:0-1677 GCA_031396905.1 Gemmataceae bacterium | reverse complement strand
TTGGGCCTTTATGCCAATGTGCCACAGTTCGCTGACGTTTTGTTCCCGGAATTGTTGAATTACCTGGATGTGCCGCGGCTACGCGTCAATGTAGTTGATTACGCGCTTTCGTTCGTTGCCGCGCATCAGATTGAAGGTGAGACACTGGTGCCGCATGTCGGCACGCTGATCGAAATGTACTCCCGCCGCCGCGAACAATTGCAGCCCGCGCAGCGCTCGGACGGCGTCGCCTGGCGCTGGGAACACGAGTATTATCGCTGGCGCGGCCAGGCCGGCGTGCTGCTCGACCTTTTGGGTTACATCCCCGCGCCGGAAGTCGTACCGATCCTGCGCGAGGCCGTGGACCAGTACACCGATCCGCGATTGCGAATGTATGCCGCGTTGTCATTGATGCGGCACAACGAGGAAGTCAGCACCGCAACGGTCGCCGAAATTGCCGCGTGCCCGGAATGCCGCAAGTTGCTTTTCGATGGCCTGCAGAAGATTGAGCGTTACCAACTTTACCCGGTGCACCTGCGAACGCAGTCCGCCCTGGCCGAGTCGGACCTAGTGAACTGGCTGACGCATCCCCATGAATTGGGCCGAGCGCCGGACGAATTGGAACTGGTGCGGACGATCACATTCGACTCCGAAACTGACATGGGTGTGGTTGATTACTTCCTTTACCGCTTCCACCTCGATGGCGAACATTGGGCCACCAAGTTAGGCCCGATGGCCGGTGTCGCCGGTCCCTTTGTACGCAAAGAAGCGCCGACGGTGCAATCACTCGGCGACACACACAGCCAATTCCGCCGCTGGGATGAGAAGACGCTGGACGAACACGTCGGCGATGTGCGGCAACTCTACAACGCCTGGCGCGACCGGCACACGGCCAAGGATGAGGCGTAACCCGTCGCTTGCGGCTTAGCGACTACCGGTCGTTAATGGTTTGCCTTCCTTTTCCCGCAACAAACGAATTTCCGCATCAAGTCGGCAGTACAATGTCCGTTGATATTCTTGCTCTTTGATCGCGCCTGCCTGGAATCGTGCCTTATCCAGTTCAACTTGACTTTTGGTCAGTGCCAAATGCGCTTCGAGTATTTTGACGCGGCCCTCTCTTGTCGCCGCGATCTCGAGCGCCGAATCCCGTACCCGAATGCCAGCACCTATCAATGAATCGAGTGTCCCGCGTCCTACCTTGAATTCATCGTATCGTAACCACAACTCTCTCCTTGCCGAATCGCACCGATCTTTCATGAGCTTTCGTTCGGGCGTATCCGCTTTGAGGAATTCGACATCTTTTACGAGTTCTTCAAACGGATTTCTATCGACCGGTTCATTCTTGCCGAAAACAACTGGCTTGCCATCCTGCCCTACCTGATTCGGCGTCTGCATCGGGACAGCAACCGCCGGCCCGGGCCGAAGTATTGGCCCGCGCCGACGCCCAGGACACCGACGGCAGCAAGCGTAATCACGGTGACTTTGACTTTAGTAATCCACATGGCGTGTAGCACTCCTTGAGTGAGAGTTAATACTGTCGGAGCGAGAATAGCACCGGGTAGCGCTACCTTCGCGGCCGACGCGACTATCGAACTGGGTAAGGCCGCGGTGGCGGCTTCACCCGTCAAACCGGCCGTCAAGCCGGCAATGCTCACTGCGTAGCCCCGGCGGGTCAAGCCATGACGCAGTTTTTCCCGG
>JANNLP010000801.1:0-1612 GCA_031396905.1 Gemmataceae bacterium | reverse complement strand
CGACGCACGAGGATGTGCTGGATTAGGGGCTAGCCGCGACAAACAAACCGATTGCACGACCAGAGTGAACACCATACACTGTCGATACACTTTTCTTAACGCGGAGATCGCCATGACTCGCCGTACGATCAACTCGCGCTTGTGTGTCCGGCCGCTCGAAGAGCGGGTGGCGCCGGCGACGTTTACCGTCTTGAACACGCTCAACGCCGGGGCGGGTTCACTGCGGCAGGCGGTTCTGAATGCGAATGCGTTGGCCGGGGCGGATTCGATCGTCTTCGACCCGACCGCTTTCGCCGTCCCGCAGACGATCATCCTCACGGCCGCGAGTATTACCGACGCCGTGACAATTACCGGCCCGGCAGTGGGTGTGACCCTAAACGGCAATAACTCCCAGCGCATCTTCAAGATCAATCTCGCCGGCGCGGCCGGACAGCCGGTATCTCTCTCACACGTCACGCTGACCAACGGCAACGCCGTAGCCAACTTTCCTTTGGACCAGGGCCGGGGCGGCGCCATTGAAAACCTTAACGCCGCCCTGTCCCTCGACGACGTTCGAATCACGAACTGCCATGCCGACTGGCAGGGCGGGGCCATCGCCACGGGCTCGGATACGGGGTTGGCATCGTTGACGATCAGCAACAGCGTATTGACGGGGAACACGGCGGGCCCGTTGCTGACTTACGCGCATGGCGGCGCAATCTGGGCCCCTGGCGCGACGGTGACGATCACTCGTACCGCATTGACCAACAACGTTGCCAACTATTATGGAGCAGCTTTCGACGGCGGCACCTTGACACTCTTGGATAGCACGGTATCGGGAAACCAGTCGCTCAGCAATGGCAGTGCTATCTATCCTAGTGGCCCAACTACTATTCGCGGCTCGACGATTTCAGCGAACAAAGTGGACTTCGCAGTCGCGGTTGGAAATGACATCCTATCGATCGAGAATTCCACGATTGCCTTTAACTCAGGCATTGGTATCTGCAGGCGGAACGGCACGCCGACAATCACGCTGAATAGCACAATCGTGGCGAAGAACGTGGGGACGAGCCAAGCGGTTGACATCGCCGCGACCGTGACGGCAAACCATTGTCTAATCGGCAGCACGTCCGGAGCTACCATCACCGGTGCGAAAAACTTCTACGGCGACCCGCTTTTGGCCGCGCTCGCCAACAATGGCGGGCCGACGCAAACCCACGCGCTTTTGGCGGGCAGCCTGGCGATCGACACCGGCTCCATCCCGACATTTCTGACCTACGACCAGCGTGGGACCGGCTACTATCGTTCCTGTGAGGGCGGCCCCGATATGGGAGCCTTCGAGGTCCAAGGGCGGTACGCCGTGATCACCGGCGGTCCCGGCAACCCCACAAACTCAACCTCGGCCGCTCTTACCTTTATTGGCGGCGGGCCGAGCTTCGATCACTTGGAGTCGCGGCTCGACGTGGCGAGCTTTGCCGCGGCCCCCAGCCCGCAGACGTTTACAGCGATCGGTGAAGGTAGCCATACCTTCCAAATTCGCTCGGTGGACGCGGCGGGCAACACGATGGCCTCGTCAGGTTACTCCTGGAACATCGACCTGACTGCCCCGACGGCCAGTTTCACGTCCATACCG
>JANNLP010000797.1:0-5345 GCA_031396905.1 Gemmataceae bacterium | reverse complement strand
TGGCCGCGCCGTTAAGGGCTCCATTGGTAATAAAGACGCGGCCAGTCTTGTTCGCATCGACGGTCACTCGCGCGGTCGGGCCCGCTATGGTGACCGCCTCAGTAATGGCGAGTTCGCCTGTACTCAGCGTGATCGTCGTTGCCATGGCGAAGACGGTCGGGTCGAAGGTAATGCTGTCGGCCCCTGCAGTACCATTCGCGGCGATGATGGCGGCGCGGAGTGAGCCCGCCCCCGCATCGAAGTTATTGGTGACGACGATGGGGCCGCCGGTGATCGAGAAGTTGACATTCGACACGTCGAAGAAAATGTTGCCGACCGCCTGGACTTTGACGCGGGCCGCGGCGGTCACCGTGTTGGGGATCGTCACCGACTCGGAGCCGTCGTTGGCCGTGCCGGCTGCCAAAGTTGTGGGGAAAGTCAGCCCGCCGTCAAACGACAGCAGAATGTTCACAGATGCGGTATTGATTCCGCTGCCAGTGGTGCCAGCAACGTTCCAGGTAACGGTCTGCGTTGAACCGCCGGGGAAGGACACGGCCGTATTCGGGGCGGTGACAGCGAAGGCGCTGCCGGTATTGACAACCGTGTACTTGACGTCGTCGGTGGTGAGGCCGCCGCCGCCGGCCTTGTTGTCGCGGGCGACCGCCCGGAATGTCAGCGTGCGGTTGGTCGTGGGCATCGTTTCCGGCGCGTAAGTGTTGTTGGCCAACAGGTCGGTCACGTTTGGCATCGACCGCGTCAGCGCTCCCGCCGTGGGAAAGTACGAGCGGAATAGCGGGCTGGAGCCGTTGTCCGCCGCGCCCAGCGACAATGCTGGGCCGAGGTCCATTTCGTCGAAGTTCAACAGCAGGGTGTCGCCGTTGGGGTCGCTGGCCGTCATGGTCAAAAGGAACGGCGTATTTGCTGGGATCGACTTGTCCGCGCCGGCGTCTACCGCCGGCGCGAGGTTGCCGGTCGCCGTCGTGGTGCCGACCGCCGAAATCGAGTTGACGTAGCTGACGATTTGACCGATGCTGCCGCCGTGGAAGTAAGTTTGGAAAACGGCGGAGTACGCCTGCCCATTCTCCGCAACGTGCGGGTAGGCCATGATCGAGTCGCCCGCGCCCGGCTCCCATGCGGAGCCGCTCATTCGGTTGGGGGTCAACGACGGGCTGACGCCGTTGAAGGCGTGGCCAGCGTTGAACTGGTGGCCCATTTCATGCGACGTGACGAATGTCATCCAAATGCCCGTCGATTGACCGCCGGATGTCGTCGAACCTCCCCGCGCCTTGGCGCCGGTCGTGCCGACCACGCCCAGGGAAGCGAGACCGCCCTGGTTCAAGCCGCTGAAGACGTGGCCGATGTCGTAGTTGGCCGAGCCGATGACCAAATCTACGTTCGATTGGTTCTGTCCCAACATTGTGCCGAGATTGTTGCCCGTATAAGGGTCTGTAGTGGAGTCGGTGTAAATGATCAAGTTGTTGTTGGCAACGAGGGTCATATGGACGCCACAGTCGCGCTCGTAGATGGCGTTGACCGAATTGATGACGGTATTGATGGAGGCCAAGGCCAGAGCGGCGGTGCCGCCGGCATCAGCGGTGTACTCGCCGGTTGCGGCGACGGCAAGGCGGAAGTTGCGCACGTTAGCGCCGAATGTGAGGCTAACCGGGCCGCCCGGTGGCAACACCGCGGCGGGGTTTCCCAGCACACTAGTGACCGCTCCCGCACAGAGGGCACAAGCGCAGCCGCCGCCATGCTGTATCACTTCGTCGGCGGCGAAAAACACCGAGTAGTTGCCATCGGATACTGTCTGCACGGGCGTGATTGTGAAACCTGCTGCGGACAATACTTGAGCGTGGAAGCCGGTCGGCGTGAAGTCGGCCGCGAGGATCGCCGACGGATCGTCGATGCCTTGGCCGCGGTAAGTGTTGATGTCCGGGTATTGGGCGGCAAGCTCCGGCGCCATCGTCTGGATTTCCCAAACGCGGAAGCGCACCAATTGGCCCTTCGGATCAGGTAGGGCGATGACGCGTCCGGCCGAACCGGAAGTGAGTTCGGGCACGGCAGCAAAGGTCGCGCGGGCCGTCATCTCATTCAACCGCAACGGAAGTGCGAAGCGCGGATCATCGGTCGATATTCCGGGAATGGCGCTGTCGGCCTTTGGCGTCCACACAGCAGCCTGTCGCGCCCAGCTGCGGGCGTCCTCACCGAGCGACGACCAAACGGATAGGCCCGTCGCTGGCAAATCGCGGCCTTCGAGGCTCCTCAACCAAAGAACACGACGCACAGCGGAACGGATGCGGTCGGACATGATGCCTTACCCCAGGTGTCGCTGGTCTTCGACGAATGAACTATGTGATTCTAGCTCACATTCTATTCACGCGGTGATTCACTGTAAACGCGCCAAGTACGAAAAATGGCACTTTTTCCACACAGATTTGAGCCTTTGCACCCCGATCGCCAGCAACCGCAAGATTCGCGACGTGCAATTCTTCGCTGCATGGTCAATCAGTTTCGTAGTGCTCCAAACGTGGTCAGTTAGCCCAGTTTGCAATTGGTGGCGTTGGCTTGAGTGTAAGCCGCTAACGTGTAACTACAGCGCATTTTACTGGTCTTTGCGCTGGCCGGCGGTTACAATCGCGGAGATGGCTCCTTCGGCGGTCGCACTGGCCTGCCGATCTCACTCGCAAGGGCCACGCCATGACTGCTACCGCCGACGATCTCGTCAAACAAATCGAGACCTATCACCTCATGACCGCGAAGGAGGTGGGGGCCGTCCGAACTCAGTGGTTTCTTGCGGAACGCGCGGAGGCCCAGGATGGTGCCCGGTTCTGCGAGTGGCTTCGCGCCAACCACAGCCTTACCGATTTCGTACTGGTTGCCCTGTCGCGCGGCCGGGCGAATCGGCTGGCGCTTAACAAATACCGCCTGATCGATCGGCTGCAGACCGGCCCGGAGGCGGGTGATTATCTGGCCGCCGACCCCGCCGACCGCCGCGTTCACATTCAGATTATCGCGCCGGCTCTCGCCCGCGACTTGGCACGGTTCGGGCGGTTTCAGCAAGTTGCTCAGCGGGCCATGAACATCCGCCACCCGAATGTGCCGCGCGTTCTCGACCTTGGTCATACACCGGACGTGGACTATCTGGTTAGCGAGCATCTCGAAGGCGAATCGCTCGAGGAGATTCTCAAAAAGCGTGGCAAGTTGCCCGTGGACATGGCGATGCGCCTCTTCATCATGATCTTCGACGCCCTCGAAGCTTTGCACGATGCCGGGCTTTGGGCCGGCGAACTGACGGCAAGCTCCATCGTACTCACCAGCGGCGACAAGGCTCAAGGCGGCCGCACGGTGCGCCTCGCCAACTTTGCTTTTCCGAAACGATTCTTCGATTCGTCGGCCTTGAACGTCACCGGCCAAGCTGCCTCCACCGCGCGGACCAACGGATTGGCCGACGATGATTTGTTGCCCGAGAGGCCGGCACCGCCGCACGACGACATCGCCCGGTTGGGCGCGGTTTTCTATCGTTGCGTGACCGGTCGGGAGCCGCTCCCGGTCAAAGCGCCCGCCCGCGTTCGCCAGTTGGTACCAGAAATATTGCCCGACTTAGCCGACCTCATCGACCGAACGATCGATCCCGATCCGCGACGCCGGCCGCAAACCGCGGCGGATGTCGCCGATGCCATCCGCGACTTCCTCAATCCCGACCACGCGCGGCGCGATGGGCCAGAAGAAAAAGTTGCCCGACATGCGGCACCATCTGACGGAGTAGCCAACCCGTCCGCGGAACTCGGCGACGATGAGTTACTCAGCGTTGAGACATCGCGGCCGGGCGAGCCGGAGGTCACAAAATATTTCCGCGCCGTGATGATTCACGAAGGCTCCGACCTGCACATGGCCGTCGGAAGCCCGCCCATGGCTCGGGTGCGCAATGTCATCCGGCCGATGGACGCACCGGTGTTGAAGAAGGACGACATGAAGCGGCTGGTCGAGCCGCTCATCACTCCTCTGGCGCGGACGCAACTCGAACAGTCCGGCGGGGCCGACTTCGCTTTCGTCGTCGGCGACAACGAGGCCCGCTTCCGCGTCAATTTGTTCAAGCAACGGGGCCTCTTGCTCGGGTTAGTGGCACGCAGGGTGACATCGAACATCCCGACCTTCGACAAGTTGCACCTGCCATCGCTTCTGGAAAAGCTATGCACTTATGATCAGGGACTGATTATCGTGTCCGGCGTGACCGGCAGCGGCAAGAGCACGACCCTGGCGGCCATGATCGACTACATCAATGCCCGCGAGCAGGTTCACATCCTGACCATCGAAGATCCAATCGAATATCTGTTCACCAACAACAAAGCGATCATCAATCAACGGGAAGTCGGCATTGATGTGAGCGACTGGCACACGGCCTTGAAGCATGCCGTCCGCCAGGACCCGGACGTGATCCTGGTGGGTGAAATGCGCGACCGCGAGACGTTCGAGGCCGGCCTCACCGCGGCTGAAACTGGCCACCTTGTGTTTTGCACGCTGCACTCGTCCAGCGCCCCGAGCACCATCGGCCGCATCCTTGACCTGTTTCCCGCCGAGATGCACCCGGCGATTCGCCAAAGCCTGGCTTTTAACTTGAAGGCGATTATCAG
This sequence comes from Gemmataceae bacterium, assembly GCA_031396905.1. Taxonomy (GTDB): domain Bacteria; phylum Planctomycetota; class Planctomycetia; order Gemmatales; family Gemmataceae; genus JAIBBI01. The sequence goes on along the minus strand of JANNLP010000797.1, from coordinate 735 downwards.
CCTGAAGCTGCTGCCGTGCATTCGGCCGGGCCTGGCACGCATCCCGGCCACCGAGGTCATGGTCGTCAACTCGATGATCCGCGAGTTGATTATCCGCGGCGAAGACAAGAAACTGGCCGACGCCATCCGCGTCTGCACCCTCGAAGGCATGAACGATTTCAACGAAAGCCTGCGCCAACTCGTCCTCAGCGGCGACCTCGACATCCCAACCGCCCTGCAAGCCTCCACCAACCCCGACGCTCTGAAGATGGCCTTGAAGGGAATCAAGATCTCGCAGGGCGGGTTGATCTGAGATCAAGTGCAGAAAACGGTGCCTGTCCCGCTTTTTTTCAGTTGTCAAAGAGCGCATCACTGGCGACAATCCACCAGCACCGGCACTAACTACAAACAACTAACCACTATCAACTCCCTCGCTCCCCATAGCCGCCCGCGCGCACTTCCACGCGCTGGAAAGGCGAATGCCGCGGGCACTTGGGGATAATGGTCACGCTCGCCGCGACCGCGGCGGCCAACCTTGTTGCCACACTCGAGGTGGGCGCGTGTGGCGCTCTTCTTGTTGAGCCGACTCAGTTAAGTCGGCTCATTTGTCGCTGATGGCGAGGGGGTAGGTGGTGAGGTTGTTTACGCGACAGTGACGCCGGATCGTGTTGTCCCGCGGCATCGCCTTTCAACAGACACCAACTCATCCATGAATCTCATTCACTCCACATTGGAAAAACACTTCCGGCGTGGGTC
>JANNLP010000782.1:0-2008 GCA_031396905.1 Gemmataceae bacterium | reverse complement strand
TGACGCACTCCGGCAAAGACCTAGCCTACTTTGACGAGCAAGCCTGGCAGGTCGCGGATAAGTCGATCTACGGCGTCGACAAAAAGAAGGAGACACAAGCCAAGCAGAACCCGCCGTACAAGTTCGTCCCGCACGTGATCGAGCCGTCGGCCGGTGCAGATCGGTTCACGCTGGCCGTGCTGTGCGAGGCCTATCACGAAGACAAGCAAAAGGACGCACAGGGCAAAGAGGAAGAGCGCGTAGTCATGCGCTTTCATCCTCGCTTGGCTCCGATTAAGGCGGCTATCTTTCCGTTGGTTAACAAAGATGGCATGCCCGAGATCGCCGAAAAGCTGTACCGCGAACTGAAGCAGGATTGGAACGTACAATTTGACGACGGCGGCGCGATAGGCCGCCGCTACCGCCGGCAAGACGAAGTCGGCACGCCGTGGTGCATCACCATCGACGGTGACACCGTTTCCGCCGGCACCGTCACCATCCGCGACCGCGACACCCTCCAACAACGCCGTGTACAACTGGCCGACGTTGCAGGGGAACTCCGAAAAATGCTAAGGTCATGAAATAGCATCCTAGTGCGACAAGGTTTGGGTCTTCCATCACGGCGTAAACCCAATCGACTTGCGCATTTCAACCTTATCGCCCACCTTCCACACAAACCGTGCCGACGCTCCGGGAAAAGTCTCAACCAATTTCAACCCGCGTTCCGGTCCCAGAACGGCTGCTGCCGTGGCCAGGGCATCGGCTGTAGCGCCGTTCTTGGCTAGTACTGTCACGGCGAAACTGTCGGTCAATCCCAAGCCGGTCCTGGGATTGACGATGTGGGCGTAGCGTTTGCCCGCGATCTCGACATATTGTTCAGCGTCACCCGAAGTAGACACGGCCGCGTTGGCCAACAAGACCGTTGGCGTTTGATCGGCCGGTTCCAATGGCGCGATGGCGACGGTCCAACCCGCGCCACCCAATGGTGCATCTCCTGCGACAATGTCGCCGCCGGCGGCAACCAAGGAGCGCGGGCAGCCGTTGTGGCGTAGGACTTTGATCATTTCCTCGGCCGCGTAGCCTTTGGCAATGCCGCCCAAGTCAAGCTTCATCCCCGGTTCCGTCAGCGCGATAGTCTTGCCGTCGGCGTCGAGGCGAACTTTGTCGAAACCGACTTTGGCCATCGCCGTTTTCAACTCGGAATCTGCCGGTAACTCGCGTGTCCGCCGGACCAACCGCCACAGTCGCACGAGCGGACCAATGGTTACATCGAACGCACCATCCGACGCTTTGGCATTGCGCTGTGCTTCGCTCATCACGGCGAACAACTCGTCGCTGACTTTCACTGGCCCGCTGCCGGCTTGGTCGCACAGTCGCATCAACTCGCTGTCGGCTTTGTAGTCGCTGAGTTTGTCGTCGAGTTCTTTGGCGCGTGCGAATGCCATCCTGGCTGCGTTCTTTGCTATCTCGGCCTCGCCGGCAATTGTTATCTGAAACAGCGTGCCCATGTGCCGTTCGCCGAAGCGGTGCCGCGGTTCATCCGGAGCGGAAATGTGGGCAAATGCGGCGACGGACGTTACAACGAACAACATTCCCGCCGTGCCCAACACGATTCTCAAGGATCGCGCTTTCATGCGTTGGATTTCCGTAGTTGTTGTGATCACATTCGTGGCGGCTCTTGCGGCGATGCAACCGCCGGTGCCTGTTGAAGCGAAGCCTTACGTAGAAACCATCCCCGGCACCAAGGTCACCGTTGACATGATACCGGTGCCGGCCGGCACATTCACGATGGGTAGTCCCGATAGCGAATTAAATCGCAAGGCCGACGAAGGTCCGCGGCACGAAGTGAAACTCAGCGCATTCTGGATATCCAAGTGCGAAAACACGTGGGACGCCTACGATTTGTTCTGGAAGGAAGAAGCCCTGCCCGAAGCTGGCAAGCCGCCCGCGCCGCAGTTTCCCGCCGATGCAGTCACGCGGCCCACTCCGCCGTATGCAGACGAGACGTTTGGCCATGCCCGCGATGGCC
>JANNLP010000697.1:0-8641 GCA_031396905.1 Gemmataceae bacterium | reverse complement strand
GAGGCCGAAGCGCAGCGAGGATGATCTTGATTCGTCCTCGCTGCGCTTCGGCCTCCAACACTGATTACTCCCACTGCACGCCGGGTTCGCCTTCCCGGATTTCGCCAATAATCCAACTATCAACGCCATCCTCAGCAAATTGTTTCTGAATCGACTCGGCGAAGAACGGGCTGACAACCACCGCGAAGCCGATGCCACGGTTGAACACGCGGTCCATTTCATCGTTGTGAACATTGCCAAGCTTTTGCAACCACGTGAACACCGGCGGCTCGGGCCATGAACCACGCTTCAGGAAAGCGCGTCGATTCTCATGCAAGATGCGCGGCAAGTTATCCACCAAGCCACCGCCCGTGATATGCGCGAGACCGGCGACCACGCCGCGCTTTACCGGATAATGCTGTAGCACATTGAGAATCGGCCGGACGTAGATCCTCGTTGGCGTCAGCAGTTCTTCGCCAACGGTTCGGCCTAACTCTGGAACGAAGTCATTAATCTTCAGACCTGCGACATCAAAGACCACCTTGCGCACGAGACTATAACCGTTCGAGTGAACACCGCTGGAGCCGAGGCCTATGACCTTGTCGCCGATCTCGATCTTCTTGCCATCAATGATGTGATCGGCTTCGACAACGCCGACACAGAATCCGGCCAAGTCGTAGTCGCCGGGTTGATATACGTCGGGCAGAATTGCCGTCTCGCCGCCTACGAGGGAGCACTCCGCCTGCATGCAGCCATCGCTGATGCCCTGCACAATGGCCCTGGTAAGTTCCGGATCATCCTTGGGCATGGCGACATAGTCGAGAAACAGCAATGGTTCGCCGCCGGTGCATAAAGCGTCGTTGACGCACATGGCCACGAGATCGATGCCAACCGTATCGTGTTTGTTCGCCAGTGTGGCGACTTTGAGTTTGGTGCCAACACCATCGGTGCATGAGACGAGTACCGGCCGGCGATAGTTCTTGGCGAACAACTTGCTGTTGAAATCGAGGCTGAAGAGGCTGGCGAACCCGCCGAAGCCATCAAGCACACGCGGTGTGTGTGTGCGCCGCAGGAGCGGCGGCAATGCGGCAATGGTCCGCTCATACACGTCCAGGTCCAGCCCCGCGTCGCGGTAGCTCACCGATTGGCGTTCTTCAGCCATGAAGAAAAGTTACGAGAATTGGCGGCAAGCCGCATCCGGAAAACTGCGGTTACTTTTTGCCTGCGAGCAGCGTGTTCACGTCGTCGGGATGCGAGTTGAAGTACCGCGTCAAGCCGCTGAAGAAAAGCAACAGTTGGCCCGCGCCCTGTTCGGCCAGTTGCGGAGCGGCCGACCCGAGCGTCTTGGCGATCATCGCGGTTGCTCTGCTTTCTGTCTGCAGATAAATGTCCGTGGAATGTACGACCACCACCTTGCCATCGCGGCGAATGGTTCGCGGGCTATGCAGCACCACGACCGCATGAATGGGAATGGTCGGCATGAGCGGCCCAAGCTTTGTGTGGCCATCCGCAAGCCACACGCGCATTGAGTCCGACTTGGCCACCGTGCGCCAGTTCACTTCCGTCCCGGAATTGTCGGACCAGCCGAAAACACCATTGCCGCGATCCATGATCTCAGCGCATGGAACGCCAAGCCGCCGCCATGCCAACGATGCGCGATCCGGGTGTTCCAATAACCACGGGTAAAGGCCTTGCTCGAATTCTTCCGGCACCGCGCGGGCCAGCACTGTTGGCTTCTTGATAATGGCCGCGACTTTACCGCGGTACTCCGCGCCAATGGCATCCATTGGCACGATCAACATGGGCCGGGCGGCCGGTTGAGATGACCCGACGTGCTTAACCTCATGTGACTGCGCGCAAACGTCGCCTGCTGCCACCATCGCGACGAAAACGAGTTGATACGGCGATATCCGCATAATTTCCTCGCGCAGCCTAGGCCGCTTCTCCCGTTTATCATCGTTCTCCAGTCCTCGTCGGCGTGAGCAATTATCCCATTTGGCTTGGCAAGCCCAACTTGAACTTACTTTGGCCGGCGATTTCTGCTCAAGTTTGAACGCTACCCCACTTGACTCAACGACTTACGGCGAATACGATTCACTAGGTTGCAAATCCAACCGAGGCGGAATGTCATTGTCCGCCGATTCGATGACCACGTCGTGCCACCGGCGCGACTATTCATATGGGCACTCCGTAACGAGGCCCTGAATTTCAAACTCGAACTAATAGGAGGCCCGACCCCGGGTAGTTGCCGCCATGTTGGTCCTGTCCCGCAAAAAAAATGAGTGCATCGTTATCGACGATAAGATCACGATCACGGTCGTCGAGATCCGCGGCGACAAAGTTCGCCTCGGCATCGAAGCGCCGACCGACATTCCTGTTCATCGTGAAGAAGTGTTCGAAGCGATTCGCGGCCGACTCGTGCCGAATCTCGACGATCCTAAAGCCAAGTAGTTGATCAGCAACAATGTCCAACCAGCAGACCATCGCCGTCATTGGCGCGAGTGCCGACCGAAGCAAATTTGGCAATAAGTGCGTGCGCGCGTTTGTGCGCGCCGGCTGGCAAGTTTTTCCAGTACATCCAACGGCTACCGAAGTTGAGGGATTGCCGGTGTATCGTACTTTGGCCGAAGTGCCGCCGGTGCACCTGGACCGCGTCAGTGTTTATCTCCCGCCGGCCGTGATGATGAACGTGCTGGATGAAATGACCACACGGCCGATCGGTGAATTGTGGCTCAATCCCGGAGCGGATGCGCCGCAGGTCGCAGCCAAAGCCCGACAATTGGGATTCAATGTAATTTGTGCTTGCAGCATCGTCGCCATCGGCGCATCGCCGCATGAATTTGTCTGACGCTTATTCGCCGGTCGCTTCGGCTTCCAAGCCATATTTCTTGATCTTGGCGTTCAGCGTCTCTCGGCCGATGCCCAGCAGTTGCGCCGCTTTGCTTTTAGTGCCTTCAGCCTTTTTCATCGCCCGTTGCACGGCCCTGGCTTCGAGCTTATCAAGTTCCAGCAATTCATCCGTGTCATTATCAATTGCCGCATCCAAACGAATGTCATGAACATCCAACAACTCCGACCGGGCCATGACGGCCGCACTTTCGAGGACAGTCCGCAATTGGCGAACGTTGCCCGGCCACGGATATCCTTGCAACCGCAGCAGCGCTGCTGGCGTAATGCGATAGTGCCGCCGATGTTCCGTGCTGAACTTGTCGAGAAAATACTGGACCAGGTACGGAATGTCGTCGGCATGGTCGCGCAGGGGCGGCACGTCAATCGTCACCACTTTGAGCCGGAAGTATAGGTCTTCGCGGAAGCGACCCGACTTGATATCGACTTCGAGATCGCGATTGGTAGCAGCGACAATACGGACGTTGACGCGGATATCTTCGTTGCCGCCGATCTGACGAAAGGCACGCCCATCCAGCACGCGCAGTAATTTGGACTGGCAGTCCAACGACAGCTCGGCAATCTCGTCAAGAAAAATCGTTCCCTCATCCGCTTGCAGGAAGACGCCCGGATGTTCGCGGTCCGCGCCGCTGTAGGCGCCTTTGCGATATCCGAACAATTCGGCTTCCATCAAGTTGGCCGGGATGGTGGCGCAGTTGACGATAACCAATGGCCCGGTTGAACGGTCGCTCCGGCTATGCATGGCGACGGCGACAAGTTCTTTGCCGGACCCGGATTCTCCGCGAACCAATACCGTGGCCGCCCGGGGCGCCACGCGGCCAATCACATCACGAAGACCACGCATGGTCGCGCTGTCGCCAACCATGTCCTCGGTGGCTTCCGCGTGCCCGCGCAGGCGGCGGTTTTCCGCCCGCAGCGTTGTTTGCGTGCGCACCATATGCAAGGCGTTGGCCAGATACAGCGTCAGCACTTCGCAAAAGCGCATATCGCGTTCGGCGAAAAACGCGTCGGTTCGGTACAGATGCAGCGTGCCCAACACGCGGCCATTGGCCGCCTTCACTGGCAGGCAAATCGCGTCGGAATAATTGGCGATGCTCTCCGGCGTGCGCGTTTCGAGCACGTCGTGGCACATCCACACGGCCTTGTTGTCGCGATGCACGCGCTTGATGAGCTGCTTGGAAAGCTGGCCGTCCACGGTCATGGAATCCGGCATGACCATCTTGGTGATCGGATCGTTGGGGTCAGCGCTCAGAAAGCCGACAAGGCTGGCACTGGTTTGGTGCAGCACCACATCCAGCGCCTGATGCAATAACTTGTGGGCGTCGTTTTCACGCACCGCCGCCGTCATGAAATTGCACAGCACGGTCAGATCGTCGTGCTGCAGGCGCGTCGAGGGTGGCTCGTCCGGCACGGGTGGTTCGGAGCGTTTGGTCACCGGGCCGGATTGATTTTGATCCAGCGTAAGGAAACGCATCCGTGTGTCGCCGACGCGGACTTCATCGCCGTTGCGCAGCGGCGCTTCCTGATCGACGCGGACGCCGTTGAGTTTGGTGCCGTTCAGACCGTAATCGCGGACCAGCCAATGCCCGGAATCATATTGCACGCGGGCATGCAACCGCGATGCGTGTTCATCGCGCAACACGACAGTGTTTTCGCGGCTGCGGCCAATGGTGGCCGCGACCTCCACCGACAATTCGACGGTGACGGTCTTGTCTTCAAAATCCTGATAAGTCAGGCGGGCACGCATTCAAGATACTCCGCGACTGCGACGTCGCTCTTATTGGCATCGGTTCGCGCCGTTTTTCCTTCCCACGGTATTAGAGGTAAGTAACACATTAAAGCGTATAGCCCGAAGGGACCAATTTCGAGGCTGAAAAACGTCCCGACGTGAAATCCAGCCCCGATCATCAGTGCCCAAAAGCGAGCAGGCTTAATCAGGACCATGACTGGAAACAGCAGTTCCCATGCCAAGACAAAGTAAGAAAGCCCGGCAGTAAGCCAGATTGGCAAGTCGAATGGGGGCGACCAGCGGCACCAGCCCGGCGTGTGCAGTACGTAGTGCATCACCGCGCCGTCGCGCCAATGCAGGCCGGAAGCCAACTTGTACACGCCGTTGAAAAAATACATGACGATGAGTTGCAGGAATATGAGTCGCAGTGCCCACGGGTATATCGACGCCTTGGCACCGCGTGGCAATCCCGCTGGCGTCATCACTGACCAAGCAGCACCGCAGGGGGTCAACATCAGAAAGAAGAGCAGGTGCTGGCGGATGAGATCGCCCGAGTTGTGTAAGTAGGCGTTGGTGTTGTACACGGAGACGGCAAAGGCCCAGGCGATCACCGCGGCAATGCGCGGAAAAAAGCCGATGGCAAGTGCAAGGGCCGCACCGGCCCATGCCACACATGTGACATCCGGCGTAAAAACATCTGGGAACCAATGCAGCAGCGACCAGGCCCAGTGCGGCGACGTCAAGCGCTCGATGAAGACGTTTGGCTCCGCCAGACTTCCCGGGCCAAAATAGTCATAGCGAAACGGGTAATAGGTCAGCAGCACATCAAGCAGAAGCAACAGCCCGGTACCAATGCGTAAGGCCGCCAACCGCTCGGCCGGCACAGGTGCGGTCAGCCAGTGCCAGTGCTTCAGGCAACCAGGCAACATCGGACGAACGCCGATAGTCATGCGGTCGCTCATGATGGCTCGCTGATTTTCAGGCGCACGAATTTCGCTTCCAGCGGATCCCACGCTTCCAGTGGTACTTCATCTGGCGGGATTGTCCGCGCGGGACTCCAGCGCGCGTGTGGTATCTCAAGCGCCGCGGGCCGGTCGCGGTATGATTTCCCCGGCCGCGGATCGGGCAGAACCCGCGCGATCAGGGTGACGTGTTCCGGTGGAGGCACATCCGGATTCGCTTGCAGGTAATGATCCGTCTTCCAGCGAAGATATGCCGAGGTGGATCGCCGTAGCGACCGCACAGCATCAAACGAAGCTTTGCGAAACTCTTCCGCATCCGGGATCATGGTGCGCGATAGCGCGGCATGAAATAGCACCATGCGATTGTCGTAGCACCACATCCGGCAACATGGTTCCGGCCAATAGAAATAATTCGTCGGATCGTCCGGCTCGAAGTGGCTGCTCAGTCGAACGGTCGACCGTTGTTCGCTAGCCGGCCATTGAAGTTCGACAATTGGGAACGAAGCGCGGTCGCCAAAGGTGACGAAGAGCGCCCAGCCCTGCCGCTGACCACTTACCTCCGCCCACCGTGAACACGCCCAGGCGGTCGCATCATAAATCGTCTGAATCGGTTCGCGGCACTGTGATGGTTCGGAAACGCGCGTCTGCAGGTCGCCATCCAACTCGCCGTGATGCGGCGGCATCCGCACCGGGATCATTTTGATGTAACTGCCGAGCGGAATCACCACGAATTGAAAAACCACGAACAAGACCAGAAGCCGTCCCCGCCGCGTATTCGGGTGTTCACTATTGGTCGCTGCTTGACCAGTAAGTTCGTTCATCGCTTTGCCGGGGGAACGGGTGCCGCAACTGCCTGCCAGCGCAAACTTAGCTCGAAATCAATTGGGGTGTCGGCTTTTCCGACAGTCACGCGGATTCGCCATGAATTAGTGGCCAATCAATGCCCGCTGCGGCCGATAAATGGTCGAAGCGGGTTCGCCTTGCCCGGAATCCGTGATCGTGGCATGATCGCGCGGCCAGTCGGCGTGCGCGCCGACATAAGGGGGTTGGCATGAAGCCGTGGCAAAACTGGACGTTGGGCGTGGCATTGGTGCTCGGCATTTTCGTGCCGCCGATCCTCCATTATCGAAGCACCTACAGCCACCAGAAACGGCTTCGTGAAGTTGTCGCCGGCAAGTTCTATCGCGCGGGCCAACTCACCGCCGACGGCATGACCGACGCGGTGCAACGACTTGGCATCCGCACCGTCATCAACGTTCAGAATGAGTATCCCGATCCTTCGATGGATCAGACGTTCTGGAATCGCGAGCAGGTATCGGAAAAATCACTGTGTGAACAATTGGGCGTGCGTTACGTGTGGCTCGCGCCGATGACTCGCGACGATCGCAACAGCGATCTACCACCCGAATCGGTGGATCAGTTTCTGAAAGTGATGGACGATCCCAGCATCTATCCGGTGCTCTTGCATTGTCGTGCCGGGTTGCACCGCACGGGTGTCTTATCAGCTGTCTATCGCATCGAGTATCAGGGTTGGAGCCACGCGGCGGCCTGTGCCGAACTCAAGGGCCACGGCTTTGATGTGTCGCTGTGGAAGAATTCCTGCACCAGCGCCAACGATTACGTCAGACAGTTTGTGTTGAACTTCCGGCCACGTCGGGCTGCCAACCACGTCGTGGCGGAGTGACGGATGCGGATTCTCGACCGCTTGTTACTCTGGTCGTTTCTCAAGGCCTACGCCATCTGTTTGGTCAGCCTGTTGAGCCTGTACGTCGTCATCGACCTGTTCACGAACCTGGAAGACTTCGCACAACACGTCAGCGGCACTACGCCGGTGCTGCGCAATATCTGCCGGTACTACGGCTACAAGATCGTGCAGATTTTTGATCGGCTGTGTGAAGCCATCGTGCTGCTGGCGTCCGCGTTCACGGTCGCCTGGGTGCAGCGCAATAACGAACTCCTGCCACTGCTTTCCGCCGGAGTGCCGACGCGCCGAGTTATTCGCCCGGTGTTAATGGGTGCCGGCTTGCTCATCCTGTTGGGCATCGCCAACCAGGAACTGTTGATCCCGCGAATCGCCGACGTGCTACTGGCTGACCGCGATGATCCGCTGGGCGAGAAGTCATTGGTGGTCGCCGGTGCTTACGATTCGAACGGCATCCACATCGAAGGAGCCGAGGCCAAGCGCAATGGCTTAGTCGTTCGCCCGTTTTACGTCACTGTGCCCGAAACGATTGCCGATGGGCTGCTTCATCTCACTGCCAAGGAAGGTCGCTACATCGTCGCTGACCCAACCAACCCGCAAAGCGGCGGCTGGCTGATGACCGGCGTGCAACCATCGGTGCTGGACAAGACTATCCCGGCTTTGGAACAGCTCGATCCCGGCCAGTTCTTTCTCCGCACTACCGACGTGGACTTCGATGTGCTGACCCGCAACCGCCAGTGGTTTATGTTCGCCGGCACGCCTCGTCTGCGCGAACTGCTCACTCGGCCCGATGCCCGCCGCCTCGCCGCCATCGCCGTGCAATTTCACATGCGGCTCACTCGACCAATCCTCGGCCTATTGCTGGTCGTCCTCGGTTTGTCAGTGATTCTCCGCGATCAGAACCGCAACATCTACATTGGCACGGGTCTCTGCCTCGCCAACTGCGCCCTGTTCTTCGCCGCCATCTTCGCCTGCAAACACCTCGGCGACAACGAGTATCTGTCACCCGCGCTGGCCGCCTGGCTCCCCGTCTTGGCATTCGGCCCCATCACCCTGACATCGTTCGATGCCGTGCATACGTGATCACTTTTGGATACTGCTTGTCAGCATCCCGTTTCAGTCAGATACTGAGCGCATCCAGTTGTATCTCTTCACGGATGCTCAGGCATGACCACCGCGCTTTGCCTCCTAGCCTTTCTGACGGCTGCCGATCCTGAAGGCGTGTTGCCGACGGATGCGACGGGCCGGGCGTTGAATCTTGACTTTGAGACGGGCGATCTGCGTGATTGGATCGTCGGCGGCGAAACTTTCAAGAACCAACCCATCGATGGTGACACGGTGGCCAAGCGTCGCCGGGATATG
>JANNLP010000677.1:0-6899 GCA_031396905.1 Gemmataceae bacterium | reverse complement strand
ACCCACCCTACACGAACAACGGATTCGGACCTTGGTCGTAGGGTGGGTCGAGTCTGCGAGACCCACCATTGGACTTGTTCTCCAATGAACTCAGTAATTTTTGAAAGTCGTCGCGCGTGCGCAGAGTGTCGAGATTCGCGTCCTTCCTGATGTGGTCGGCGTTCTTGTACCCGGCGGCGGCGGCCTTACGGAGCCAGTCCATTGCTTGATCGGCCTCGATTTCAACCTGTTTCGCGCCCGCAACGGACTTGTCGGTTGCTCGGATGACGGCCGCAGTAACGGCTCGCATGCACGCGGCGGTGTACAGGCTGTCGGCATCAGTGCGGGCCAGCTTCTCCCACTTCTCGGACGTTGCCCGGCAGCCAGCGGCGTTTGCCGACTTTTCGAAATGCCTTAGCCGTAGCTCCATCGCGCTCGATATCAACTCCAGGTGATCCATCGTGCCGGCGGCCCGTTTGACGCAGTCGTCAATGATTGCCACTGCTTCAGCGCCTCGGTCGAGTTGGACGAGGCTGGCCGCCACGTCCCGCATGCTCTGGAGCGTGTTGGGATGATCGGGGTTGAGGTTGGCTTGCCGCAGGGCCAGCGTCTCTTCGTGTAACTTGAGAGCCTCGACATGCCGGCCGAGGGCGGTGTAGCTGCTCGCCAGTTGGTTCATGCTCGTGAACGTGTCGGCGTGCTTTGGGCCGAGCTTTGCTCGTCGCAGCGCCAGCGTCTCCTCGCGCAGCTTGAGAGCGTCGTCGTGCCGGCCGAGGGCGACGTAGCATTTCGACAGAAAACTCATGCACCTGAGCGTGTCAGGGTGGTCGGGACTGAGTTTAACTTTGAACAGTGCCAGCGCCTGCTCGTGCAGCTTCAGTCCATCGTCGAGCCGACCCACGGCAACGTAGCTGAGGGCCAGGTTGTCCATGCTGATGATTGTGGCAGGGTGGTCCGGGCCAAGGTCGGGGTGTGCTTTCCGTCGCGCTAATGTGTCTTCTCGGAGCTTGAGGGCCTCAGCGTGCCGCCCGAGCTTGTCGTAGCTGATCGCTAGGTTATTCATGCCCCATAAAGTTGAGGGATGGTCGGGGCCAAGCTTTGCTTGCTGGAGCGCCAGCGTCACCTCGCGGAGCTTGAGAGCATCGGCAGGACGACCGACGGCGTCGTAGCTGCTGGCCACGCCCGTCATATTCGCAAGCGTGACGGGGTGGTCGGGGCCAAACTTGACTTTCATGAGAGCCAAAGTCTCTTCGCGGAGCTGGAGTGCCTCCACATACCGACCCAGGAAGTGGTACGTGAGTGCCAGATTGTTCATGCTCCTGAGGGTGTCGGTGTGATCCGGGCCGAGGTTGGCTTTCTGCAGCGCCACCGTCTTTTGCCGGAGACCGAGGGCTTCGGCGTGCCGTCCAAGGTCGGTGTAGCTATTGGCCAGGTTCAACATACTTTGGAGCGTGTCGATGTGATCGGGGCCGAGGTTGACTTGTCGCAGAGCAAACGCTTCTTCGTGGAGCTTGAGTGCCTCGCCGTGACGGCCAATGTCGGCATACATGATGCCCAGGTTCGACATGCTCTTAAGGGTGTCAATGTGATTGGGCCCGAGGTGCTTCTCATAAAGCACACGTGCCTTCAGGATTTGCTCCGCCGCCTCCTTCGAATTACCCAGGTGATAAAACGATACTCCCAACGTCATCCGCAGCCGGGCTTCAATGAGTGGCTCGTTGGCAAAGCTCTTCTCCACGAACGGCACAGCGGCTTCGATCGCCTTGCGGAGCGTCACCCCGCGGCCAAGTCCACCGTCCTGGCCTTCTGGCCTGGCAGCAGCGAAGACCTGATTCTCCACGAACTTCAGCACTGCCCGCGTTTCGGCCTCACGCGACTCGGCTGTCACTTTTGCGTTTTTCTCGGCCACTACGGCGGTCTCGGCCGTATCACGCTGCCGGCGCGCTTCGATCAATCCCAGCGTCGTGCCGATAATGCCCGCCATCAGCGCCAAAAGCACTAGGCTCGCCGCCACGACGGGGCTCTTATTGCGGCGGACAAACTTCCTCATCCGATACCACGCCGTTGGCGGGCCTGCCAGCACTGGCTCATCGGCTAAGTATCGGTGAAGATCGAGGGCGAGCGCATTGGCCGTTTCATAACGGCGGTGGCGTTCTTTCTCCAGGCACTTCATCACGATCCAATCCAGCTCGCCATGCACCATCTTCGTGAGTTGCTTCGGCTCCAACTTTCGCACGGCGGCAATCGACGGCAACTCGTCCGACGACGAGAGTTTCGTACCCAGTCGTGGCGGCTCCACTTCGCGGATCAGTCGCAGCATTTCGGTGAAGGCCGCACTGCGCAATTGCTTGCTCGAAAACGGCGGTGCACCAGTTAATAACTCGTAAAGCAGTACGCCCAACGAATAAATGTCGGCCCGCGTATCGATATCCAGGTTGTTGAACTCGGCCTGCTCCGGGGCCATGTACTCCAGCGTGCCGATAAAAGTGCCGACTTCCGTAATCGGCGTTTGTTCCGAGAACGGCGACCCGATGGCTTTGGCCACGCCAAAATCAATCACTTTGGGCACGGGCTTGCCATCATAAACAGCGATCAACACATTCGATGGTTTGAGATCGCGGTGAATGATGCCCTTCTGATGCGCGTGTTGCACGGCCTGACAGACAGGAATGAAAAGCTCAAGTCGCTCCTTCGGCGTCAACTGTTCCTGGTCGCAATACTTCGTGATCGAGATGCCCTGCACCAGTTCCATGACGAAGTAAGGCCGGCCGGTGTCGGTCGTCCCGGCATCGAACACTTTGGCGATGCTCGGATGATCCATCAAAGCCAGCGCGTGTCGCTCGGCTTCGAATCGATGCAATGCGTGAGCGGATTTAGGCCCAGACTTGATGATCTTGATCGCCACTTGCCGGGGCAGCGGCTCAAGCTGTTCGGCAAGGAAAACAACGCCCATGCCGCCTTCGCCAAGACGCTCCAGTAACTTGTACGGCCCGATATTGGTGCCGAGTTCTTCGTAAACCGCCTTGCCGCCTCCATCGCTCGCCGCCGTCAGCCCGGCAGCCGGCCCAGCCATGAAGGCTTCACCATGCTCGACCGCGCGCAGTAATTCAACAATCCGCTTGCGCAAAACTTCGTTGCCAGCACAGGTTTGATCCAGATACGTAGCGCGCGCAGCTGAGTCATCTATCTCCAACGCCGCCATGAATAGTTCGCGTTCGCTCATCTGCGCTGAATTACCTTTTTGAAGCTGCCGCTACGTGTCCACCAGTGATCCATGCGAAATCGGCGATGATTTCACGCCAAGTCTACAAATCGGTTCGTTGTTATTGACGTAGGGTGGGTCGAGTCTGCGAGACCCACCGGTGCACTGACATTGCTCAAAGTAGTCCATCTCTACTGGCCCATTGACGTTCTCAGCCAAGCCCGTGCATAGGCCCACAAACGATCCGCCGATCGCGGCGAGATGCCAAGCACTTCCGCCGCTTCCGGAATGGGCAAGCCCACGAAGTAACGGAGTTTCACAAGTTCCGCGGCCTGTGGGTCGGCCGTTGCCAACAGGTCCAGCGACTCATGAACCGCGAGGAGTTCTTCCTCACGATCTGGCTCGGCTACGTTGTTAATGTCAATGTCCACGCGCCCTTGGCCGCCGCCGTGCTTTTGCGTTCGTTTGCGTCGGGCGTTTTCAACGAGTATGCGTCGCATGGCCTCCGCCGCCGCCGCGAAGAAGTGCCCGCGATTATCCCACCGCTGCAAGTTGTCTCCACCGACCAAGCGAACATAAGCTTCATGAACCAGCGCGGTCGGCTCCAGCGTCTGGCCGGGCTTCTCTGCCGCCAACCGGGCAGACGCAAGCCGTCGCAACTCTGCATAAACCAGCGGCAACAACTCCGCCACCTGGCCAGAACACATGGCTGCCGTGATTCCCAAGCTCGCTTTGTCATCGGGCATGTGGTTAAGTCTATCCGCTTCAAGGATTTCGGGCACTTTCCGCGGCATTGCTCGTCTCTATGCGCACTACATCGCATTCTTGTCGTCGAAGTGAGTTGATTCCGGCGAAGTCACCTTGACCTTCCCCCCCGCCAAGCCTCGATAAGGATCTTGGCTTTTCGGAGGGTGTAAAAGATCTCGCCGTTAAGCAATTCATCTCGCAGTTTGCCGTTGAAGCTCTCCACATAGCCATTCTCCCACAGGCTTCCCGGTGCGATGAACAGCGTCTTCACGCCGATCTGTTCCAGCCATTTTCGTACGACTTTCGCGGTGA
The DNA here is from genome assembly GCA_031396905.1 of Gemmataceae bacterium. GTDB lineage: Bacteria > Planctomycetota > Planctomycetia > Gemmatales > Gemmataceae > JAIBBI01. The sequence continues at coordinate 2,659 of JANNLP010000677.1, read as the reverse complement.
ACTCGGGGCCGTTGTCACTGCGAAGGTGACGCCGCTTCTCGTGCACCATTCCGAGACGCCAATCAGGTATGATGTTTAGATCGCGGTGGGGCCGCTGGCGAATAAGCCAGCTGAACTTGCCAAGGACGTTTCGTGTCTTTGGCGGGGCATTGATTTTAGCGCCCGGAAGGAGTTCCCTATGTTCACTCTCCCTGGAATTCGTGTTGGCAATCCGATCAGTCACGAGTCCCTGACGGTTTTCCCCCTCTTCGCCGAAGCAAATGCTCAGGTGGAATACCTGCTTTCCGACGAAGCGATCCAGGCAGGGTCCGTGACGGTCCAGGAAGTTTCCGAAAGTGGCTCCGTCCCCGATTTGTTATTCGAGAATTTGGGCGACATGCGTGTCCTCTTCCTTGAAGGTGAAGAACTCGTCGGGGCTAAACAAAATCGCATCCTCAACACGTCCGTCCTCCTTCCAGCCAGGAGCAAGATCAAGATTCCCGTCAGTTGCGTTGAGCAGGGCCGTTGGGCGTACAAAACTCGACTCTTCGGTTCCAGCGGCAGGCATTCCTCATTGAAGCTGCGCTACGCACTCAGAGCCACCGTGAGTGAATCGCTTGCGCACGGCACGGGCCACCGTTCGGATCAGGGCCAGGTGTGGGAACAAGTCAGTGCACAACAATGCGCGATGGGCGTATCATCCCGGACCACTGCGATGAGTGACACGTTCGAGGCACACCAGACGCAAATCGACAGTTTTTCGGATCTGTTCCAGTATCCGGATGGCGCATCTGGATTGGCAGTGGCCATCGGCGACAAAGTCGTGGCCGTCGATTTGTTCGACAACCCGGCGACTTGCAGGAAGGTGTGGAAGCGGCTACTGAGCGGCTTCATTCTAGACGCCGTGGCATCGTCGTCTAGCACGGGCCAAGTGACTCAACCCGCCGTGGAAGAAACGTTGTCCGCCCTGCGCAATCTGTCCTGGGAAAAAGTTGAACCAGTTGGCGACGGCGCTGAGTACCGGGTCAAGTCAGCTGACGGAACTCAAGCATCCGCCCTCGCCTTCGGCAACTCCCTCGTGCACGGCAGCCTGTTGATGGGGGCATAAACGCGATTGACGGAAGGCGAACCGAGCATCGCGATCTCTTTTTCGGAGTGCGTTGGCCGACTCACTCCTTGCCCGGCTTTTGCGATTCGTCAAGGATCGCGGGGTCGCCCGGCCCCGTCGCCTTCAGCGGCCGCGGCGGTTGACGACGTTTATCGGGGTCAAAGAGGCGGAAAACGACGTCGAGTCGTTGCCCATGAGGATCGAATCGCTGTCCACCATCATCGATGCGGTTGGTGCCAAGGGAGTAAATCACACGACCCTGGGGCACAACCTTCCAACGAATGGGTTGCGCGTCAAATGGATCGAACGGCATGCCGATCAACTTGGTATCCACAAGTTCGCCAATCGACTCGGGCCAACGGTCGTGGCGGAGGCGGAATCGCTCGGCGGCGATCCCGACCAACGTGGTGCGGACGGTGGCCAGATGCCACAACAAGTAGTCATTCTGAGTCTCGGCATGGTACAGGAAATCTCGAACGAGGCCCGTCGTTTTGGAGACTTCACCTCGCCATGCGGCAAGCCGGGCCGTGCGCTCCGGTTCGGGTTGCGATATGTCGTCTACGTAACGGTTCATTAGACGCAACATTTGCGCCTGCTGTGTTCGCATGTAGCCGGGTGACCAGGTCAGATACGGGGTAAACCAACTGATGCTCGTAGCGCCGGAGTATGATGCGACGACTTGGGGACTGGTACTGTTTCGGACGTTTTCCAAATCCACATTAAGCATGGCCCGTTTCCCCCGCGCCATGTCCGTCAGCCAAGGTGGTGAATTGAGCTCCTCAAGTTCTCGGGCCAAGTCCGCAAGCTGTCGCTCCGAAAACGTGACCTGAGCAAGCGCGCGCTCCATTAACGGCAGATGTTCCCAAACGGCCGATGCACGAAGCAATTGGGCGACGGTACATGGGTCATCCCCGATCGATCGGCCGAAGCCGCCCGCCGCGCAAAAACCTTCCACGACCGTTGCCGGATCGCCGGATTCGATGCCGTTGCGCATGTGTGCCGCCAGCGTCTTGCGCACAGTGTTCATTTCTTTTTGACGGGAGACAGCCAATGAATTGGTGGCGTCGCGGCCGGGGAGCGGCGGAAACCGACCGGTTTGAAACCGACGAAGCGACAACAATAACGGCAGGATATCGGCACCGTCAGACGCAGCTTTGGCGCACTTGTCACGATAAGCGTCGCCCGCTTGAATTTCCGGGTGCTTTTCGAGTTCGATCATCTCGTCATCGGGCCAGACCGGTGATGGAACTTTTGTGTTCTTCTCGGCAATCGCGTGCGCTTTCAGAATCACCAGCGCCCCATTCTCCTCATCGGGAATGGTCGGCAGTGCGGCGATCAAATCATCCCGCCGCCAACCCGGGTCGAGCCGGTCGGTCTCGGCGATGGCGCGATTCAGATCGGAATAACTGTGGACGAGCGTGGCGACAAACAGGGCCAATGCGACGACGGCGAAAATGCATATCCCGATCAGCGTTCGCCGTGACACATATTTTCGGAGTGTGCGGAAGATCACGACCATTGACTCCGAAGGAATGGATCGCTTTGCCTACGGATGCCGCTCGTGGGCGGCCA
>JANNLP010000665.1:0-6475 GCA_031396905.1 Gemmataceae bacterium | reverse complement strand
GACGGCGATTGGTTGTGCAATTGATCGTCCAACCAAGACGGTTACCACGGAATCGTTGACATATCATCGCGATGTAGCGCCGATTCTGCGTCAACACTGCCAATCGTGTCACCAGCCCGGCGAAGTCGGGCCATTTTCATTATTGAACTATCAACAAGCGAAACGCTGGGCGGATGATATCAAGGTGTACACGCAGTCGAAGCAGATGCCGCCGTGGATGCCGCAGGGCGGCGTCGCCATGCGCGGCGAACGTAAACTCAGTGAACAGGACATTGCCACATTGGCGAAGTGGGCCGACGCCGGCGCACCAGAAGGGGTTGCGGGTAAAGCGGACGTAGCGGTGAAAGCGACCGAAGGCTGGCGTCTGGGCAAGCCTGATCTGATTCTTACCGTCAGCGAGCCATTTCAGATCGGGCCGATTGGCCGCGATGTGTTCCGCGTGTTTGTGTTGCCGACCGCATTGACGGAAGATCAATGGGTGGTGGGGTACGATGTGAAGCCGGGCAACACCAAAATCGTGCATCACACGTTGAACTTCTTCGACGCCACCGGCACGGGCCGCGATCTTGAGCGCAAGGCGCAGGAAAAGAAAGACCCACTCGCCGGTGACTGCGGACCGGGCTACACCGTCGGCATGGGAGTCGGTTTCATTCGTCCGTTCTCGTCTACTGGTAAACCCAAGTTTGGCGGACTCGGCGGCTGGGCGCCAGGTTACGTGCCGCAGTTTCTGCCGGACGGAGCCGGCTGGTATTTGCCGTCCGGTTCGGATTTCCTGCTGCAGGTCCATTACCATCGCAATGGCAAAACGGAAACTGATCGAACGCAGATCGGCCTCTACTTTGCCAAACAGTCCGTGAAGCAACCGTGGCAAACCATCGTCGCTTCGGGATTGGGACCGTTCGGCGTGATCCCCGCCGGCGAAGCCAACCACGTCGCCAAGGGCGCGGTGACGTTGCAGAACGACGCCGTTTTGCATTCGGTGTTGCCGCACATGCACCTGCTCGGCAAATCCGTGAAGGTGACGATGACGCCGCCGGACGGCAAACCGCAGGTGCTGGTGGAAATCCCCGCATGGGACTACAACTGGCAGGAAACCTATTGGTTCAAGGAGCCGATCAACGCTGTCGCCGGCACCAGGCTGGAGATCGAGGCCGTATTCGACAACAGTACCGCGAATCACAACAACCCCAACGTTCCGCCAAAACTCGTCCGTCGCGGCGAGCAAACCGACAACGAAATGCTCTTCGCATTCATCGGCGCGACGAGCACGACAGAGCCATGGGAACGCGTGCGGTTTCGGATGACGGCATCGTCGAATCAACCCGGCAAATAGCCACTAATATTCAGTTAGCATTCTTCAATCACTGCTTTTCTCAGTCGCATATGGCGACTGCCTATCATAAACTACGAAATCTCGACTTGTCACCGGAGTGTCCACGCGATGCCGCGTATTATTCGCACTTTTACGGTTTTGCCGCAGTTGCCAGAGCGGCTGATGGCGTTGCATCGGTTGGCGTACAATCTGTGGTGGTGCTGGCACCCGGAAGCTTGGGAACTGTTTCGTCGTATTGACTCGGACTTGTTTGAATCGCTCGACCATAGCCCTGTACGCCTGCTTGGTACCATTCCACAAAAGCGCATCAAGGAACTCGAACACGACGACGGCTTCCTCGCGCACCTCGATCGCGTTGCCGGGCAGCTCGGGCAATACCTTGCGGCCAAGACGTGGTTCTCGGAAACCTACGGTTCGTTGAATGTCACCGTCGGCGATAGGCCGTGCGTGTCGTACTTTTCGATGGAGTTCGGCATCCACGAGTCGGTGCCAGTGTATTCAGGAGGCCTTGGCATTCTTGCCGGTGATCATCTCAAGAGCGCTTCCGACCTGGGTGTGCCGCTCGTCGGCGTCGGCATTATGTTCCGCGAAGGTTACTTTCGCCAGTACCTGAATGCCGAGGGTTGGCAGCAGGAACGCTATCCGGAAAACGACTTCACGAATCTTCCACTGATAGCGGAAGCCAATTCCGATGGTACGCCGCTTTTGATTCCGGTGCCGCTGCCGGGTCGGACGGTGCAGTGCCGCGTTTGGCGAATTCAAGTCGGCCGTGTGCCCTTGTTCTTGCTGGACACGAACATCCCGCAAAACAGCGCCGAAGACCGCGCCATCACTGCCCAACTTTACGGCGGCGACAAGGAGAATCGAATCAAGCAGGAAGTGGTCCTGGGCGTCGGGGGCATCCGCACGCTGCGTGCATTGGGTCGCGAGCCGGTGGTGTGCCACCTCAACGAAGGCCACTCGGCGTTCTGCGCCCTCGAGCGCATCCGCATCCTGATGGACGAAAAGAAACTGGACTTCGCCACGGCGCGAGAGTTGGTCAAGGCCGGCACCGCGTTTACGACGCACACACCGGTCCCTGCCGGCAACGAAGTGTTCTCATCCGATCTTGTGTTAAAGTATCTAGGCGAACCGATGGCTGCTTTGGGCCTGGACCGCAAGACATTTCTCGGGCTGGGTCGGCAAAACGTTGACGATGACACCGAGTCATTTGGAATGACGGTTCTGGCGCTCAAGCTTGCCAACGTTGCTAACGGCGTGAGTAAGTTGCATGGCGAGGTCAGCCGTAAGATGTGGGCCGCCCTGTGGCCAGGGCTGCCGGCCGATGAAGTGCCCATCACATCGATCACCAATGGCGTGCACACCCGCAGTTGGTTATCTCCTGAAACCGCGTTGATTTACGACCGCTACATGGGTGTGCAATGGGAAGAGCGGCCCACGGACTATACAATTTGGCGGCGTGTCGATTCCATTCCCGACACCGAGTTGTGGCGCACGGCAGAACGCGGCCGCAGTCGGCTTGTGAACTTCGCCCGTTCGCGTTTGAAACTGCAACTCGAACGTCGTGGTGCTTCGCCGGCGGAAATTGCGAAGACCAGTGAGGTACTTGATCCCGATGCGTTGACGATCGGCTTCGCGCGGCGGTTCGCAACTTACAAGCGCGGCGGCCTGTTGTTCAAGGACGTCGAACGGCTCGCGCGCATTTTGAATAACAAACACTGGCCGGTGCAGATCATCATTGCCGGCAAGGCCCATCCGCACGACGCCGAAGGGAAGAAGGTCATCTCCGAAGTCATTCATATGGCCAATCGGTCAGACTTTCGAATGCACATCGTGTTCTTGCAAGACTACGACATGAACGTGGCCCGCTACATGGTGCAGGGCTGCGACGTGTGGCTGAATAACCCTCGCCGGCCGCTGGAGGCTTCCGGGACCAGCGGCATGAAAGCAGCCGTAAACGCCGGCTTGAACTGCAGTATTCTCGATGGCTGGTGGGTCGAGGGCTATGATCAGGATAACGGTTGGGCCATTGGCTCTGGCGAAGAATATGCCGACCTTGCTTATCAAGACGAAGTCGAAGGCCGAGCCATCTACGAACTTCTCGAACAGGAAATCGTGCCGACGTACTACAATCGCGGAGCCGACAGCGTGCCGCGCGAATGGGTGCGCCGGATGAAGCGCTGTATTCGCACGCTGATTCCCATGTTCAATACTAACCGCCAAGTCCAGGAATATGTCGAGCGGTGCTACCTGCCCAGCGCCTTGCGTCACAACGCGCTGGCGATTGACAACGCCAAGCCCGCGAATGAGCTTGCGACGTGGCGCCGCGCGCTCAACAAGGCCTGGCCCAGCCTCAAAGTCGAAAGTGTGGAATCCAACGACGGCAAAGTCCATCGTGTCGGTGAACAACTGACGGTGACCGCGCTGGTCGATTTGGCCGGATTGAGTGCCGACGAAGTCGCGGTGCAGCTTTATCACGGTCACGTGGACAACGATGGCAATGTGCCCACCGCGACGGTGACACCGATGCAGCCACTCGAACAAAATGGTCGCAAATGTTCGTTCCGCGGCATTCTCCCCTGCCAAACGAGCGGCCAATTCGGCTACGCCGTAAGAGTGCTGCCGCGCCACGCGCTGCTGCCGCATCTTTATGAGCCGGGGTTGGTTACGTGGGGTTAGGCGAATGTTCCGCCGATTGTTGCGATTGATCCGCATGATGTTGCCGGCGGTTATTGTCAGCGTGGCATGGGCGGGGTGGTGGCTCTTCGGCGATGGGCCGATCAAGGTGTCGCGGCCGGATCGGGAGATCGCGGGCGCAGACCTTTGGCAAGTCGGCCCAACCACGGTTGTCGAGGCACCGACTGGAGGAATTCCACCGGATCAAAGGCGATACGTGTATTGGCGTGAACTGGATACGGGCAAGTGCATCATTGAACCTATTCTGCAAACTACGAGCAACGTGTGGCTGGCCCGTGACGAGAAGACCTTGATTGTCGCGCTGGACAACGGCCCGATTCAGCTTTTTGACCGGACCACTGGTCGTTTGCGCAAAGAGTTGCCCGCTCTGGGCCTGTGGAAGCAACGGCGACAGGTGTTTTTCACACCGGACCATAAGTCGATGACTTATGAAGCACTCGATGGCAGCATCATCGTTGCCGATGTCGCCACTGGTAGCGTGGCTTATCGATTCCCCGACCTGCGCGCTCCGGTTGGCATCAGCCCCGATGGCCAGATTGTTGTGGCAGCAAAAGATCAAACAACCCTGGTTGTGCGGGATTTATCCACCGATGCCGACGTAACCGAAACGTCCTGCGCTGATGTCGATGACATCATGGAACCTGTCGTCGGGCCAGGTGGCCGCCGCATTCTGCTCATGACTCGGAACGCGGGACAATATATCCATGAACTGTGGTCCACCGATCCGCCTGGCCGTCAGAAAATCGACGTACGCAAATTCGCGTATCGATCTGCGTTCAGCCGATCCGGTCGGTATGCAGAGACGATGTTTTCGCCGGTCTGCAGGGTCTGGGATGTCGCACGCTGGCCGCCGGTTGAGATTTCGGCGATGATTGGCTCGACGTTCTATACACCCAACTTTTCGCCATCAAGTCGGTTGGTTGTGACGACCAACGCCACCGGCACTGAATGGCAATTACGCGATGATGAATCGCTGGAGGTCCTCGTCCGGGGACCAATCAAGAGCCATCGCGACAGTCTTGAATTCAGCGACGACGAACGTTGGCTGATGATTAACGAGAGACAAACTGGCATTCTTCAATCGGCCAACTTTCACTTCGCCAATTCAACAGGCCACGCGCTATTTTCTCCGCGACGTCACATAATCGACGTGATTTCCGGGAAGCGCGTCCGAACGTTGCCGGTCGTAACCGTCATGTCTTTTAGCAACGATGGCGCAGGTGTCTGGGCATTGCCCAGCCACGATTGGCGGGGCGGCTATTACCAACTTTGGTCCCTGACTCCACCGCGCCCGCCCTGGTGACTGTGGGCGCTCAGCGTCGTGGGCGTCGCCGCGTTGATTCGCAATGTTCGCTGCTGGATGGACGCTCCCGCGAAACGACGCTAACGGTTTACAAAAGTCGTGGCAACATCACGGTATTCGCCCCAACGCAATGGACCCAACGCGCCCGGCCGTTGTGACAACTGTCAGTCCCAATTCATCGTATCGATACAATGTAAACCACACTTTGGGATTAATACTGTCGCTCGCCACTTCAATCGCCGTCGGTTTCTCGGGATATGCTATCCGTATTCTCGACTCATCGTCGCCGATGCGTAGGTCGCGGCCGGTAGCCGCGATGTTGCCATGTGCAATGACAACCTGTACCTTGCCTCGCGAAAACAAAATCACAATGTTATGTTGCGGCCAATGCAGTACTTCAGGCGCGACGAGTTCATTGGGCTCTGTTAGCTGTTGCTTCGCAACAAATGGTTGCAACAAGTCAGCGTAGCCCGGTGTCGGTTTGCCAAATTTGGCGACGATGTCGTCGCGCAGGTCTCCCAGATGGATACCAGCGACCGACTCGCGTTCCGGTACGGGGTGGTGACGCGGTCGCAACATCCATGCGATCGGTGTCAACATTAGACACCCAGCGATGATACCCGCAAGCCACATTCGTCGCTTGGGTAACTCGACCCGGACTGGCGTGTCATCCCGAAATCGCGCCGTCATTTGGGCGACGGCGGCATCTGAAACCAGCAGGTCGCCACCCTTGGATCGTGCCAGTTCGTGAAGTTGAAGATATGCCTCTGTCGCGCTGACCGGTCGTTCATCCGGGTCGGTGCGCAGGCATTGCTCAATCAGATTCACCAGGCCATCGGGTGCGGCCGGGCAGCGGTCACGCAAACGGGGGCCGATCAATTCCGGGATGTGGCCGGTGAGGGCTTCGTACAACACGACGGAGGCGGAATACAAATCCGACCGCTCGCTTGCCAACCTACCGGCGAGTTGTTCCGGAGCCATGTAGCGCGGCGTACCAACTGCGGTGCCGCGCGGCGTTTCCGTCGGTCGATCCGTGGCATTGGGGTTCCGGATCATGCGTTGGAATATCGGCCTATTGCTCATAGCGTGCCTGGCGGGGTGCAAGCCTTTTTATCAAGACGTCGATCAGCGTATCTGCGCCA